>DATCRO010000277.1:0-6025 GCA_036569025.1 Burkholderiaceae bacterium | reverse complement strand
TCTCCGCCCTGCGTCGCCGGCTCGCGCGGCGACAGCTCCCACGCCACCGCCTCGCCCGAGCGCGACAGCAGCATCAGCGCCGGCATCGTGTGCAGCGCCTCGGGCGCCAGCGGCTCGCCGTGTTCGCGCAGCAGCGACGGCGCGGCATACAGGCCCGTCGTGAACACCGCGAGCCGGCGCGCGGCCAGCTGGCTGTCGTCGGGCAGCGTGCCCATGCGGATCGCCAGGTCGAAGTTCTCGCCGATCAGGTCCACGCGGCGCGGCGACAGGTCCAGCTCCAGCGACACCTCGGGAAAGTCGCGGATGAACTCGGCCAGCGGCCGTTCCAGCGCGGTGCTCGCGAAGTCGCCCGGCATCGACACGCGCAGCCGCCCGCTCGGGCGGGCCTGGCGCGACAGCGCGAACGCGAGCGCCGCGTCCACCTCCTCGGACATCGCCCGGGCGTGGTCGAGCACGCCCTGCCCGAACTCGGTGATGACCAGCTTGCGCGTCGTGCGCTGCAGCAGCCGCTCGCCCAGGCGCTTCTCGAGCGCGGCGATGCGGCGCGACACCGTCGACTTGGGCAGCTGCACGCGTTCGGCCGCACGGCTGAAGCTGCCGGACTCGGCCACGCGGGCAAACAGCAGGAGGTCGTCGGCGTCGGGGCTCATGGCGGGAAGTCGGCGCGCACGGGCGTGCGCAACGGCATTTTCGCCTGCGCCGGATCGGCGCGCCGGCGGACGTCGCGCCGCGCCTGTGCTGCTGCCGCACGTGTTCGACCTGTTCATGCAGGGAGAGCGCGCGCCGGATCGCTCGCGGGGCGGCCTGGCCATCGGCCTGGCGGCCGGCGGCTCGGTGCGCGCCGGCGTTGTCAGCCCTGCGCCATCACGACCCGGTTGCGGCCCGCCTGCTTGGCCTGGTACATCGCGGCGTCGGCGCGTTCGATGGCCTGCAGCCAGTCCTCGCCCGCCTTGAGCACCGTGATGCCGAAGCTGCAGGTCACCTCCAGCGCGTGGGGCCAGGGCTGGCGCTCGATGTCCTGCCGCAGCCGCTCCGCGATCCGCAGCGCCTCCTCGGCGGCCGTGCCGGGACACAGCAGCAGGAACTCCTCGCCGCCCCAGCGCGCGACCAGGTCGTCGTGCGGCACGTGGTCGCGCAGGTGCCGGGCGAACTGCGCGATCACGGCGTCCCCGGTCGCGTGACCGAAGCCGTCGTTGATGCGCTTGAAGTGGTCGATGTCCACGAAGATCACGGCCATGGGGAACTGCGTGAGCCCGTGCTGCAGCAGCCGCTGCTCGAGCCCCAGCTTCAGCCCCGCGCGATTGAGCAGGCCGGTGGCGGGGTCGGAGCGCGCGAGCGTCTCGAGCGATTCCGAACGCGCGTTGAGCGAAGTGATGGTCTGCGCGAGCACCTGCTGCTGGCGACGGCTCTCCAGCAGCTGGCGCTTGGAGTTGACCAGCTGCACCAGCACGTACAGGCTCACCGCGGCCAGCCACACCAGCAGCAGGCCCAGGCGGAACGCCGCCGGCGAGACGAGCTTGCGCTGCAGCTCGATGCGGTCGACGGCGATGCGATGCGCGCCCGCGCGCAGGTTCGCGCCGGTCACGACGTCGAGCGCCACGACATGCTCCAGTTCCGTCCCGGTGTATTGCAGCGGCAGGTTGCGCTCCTCGATCCACCAGGAGGCGACGCTCATGCGATCCATCGGCACCTCGATCACCCCATGCGGCTCGTGCTGGATGTACACGAGCTCGTGGTTCTTCAGCGTCTCGTAGCTGTTCGGCCTGGAATAAGCCGGGTTGAAGTTGCCGAGCGCGATGCGCACCTCCTGCAGCGACTCGGGGCCCGTGGCGTCCAGCCAGATGCGCATGACGGAGAACTCGCTGAGATCGATGCCGAGCGGCTCGGGCGCCAGCGTGAAGCGCATCGAGCAGAACGGGTACGGCGCCGCCGTGCCGACCTCGCACTGGAGCGTCAGGCGGCGCCCGTGGCGCTCGACGGTCGCGACGCTGCTGCCGTGGTTGCTCGGGTCGCGATCGTCGACGGCGCGTACCGGATAGGGCGACAGCCCGTCGATGACCAGCGTCTGGTTCATGCCCAGGCTGTTCCACATCAGGGAGGCCACGGAGAGCACGACGAGCGCCAGCAGGCACAGCAGGGCGGCCCGCTGATCGCGGATCGACCCTCCGGACTGGCTGGCGATCAGTGCCTGCATTCCTGCATTGTGAACTCGACCTCCACGCGGTTGCCAGCCTCTCCCATTGTTCCATTGACGGAACGATGAACTCCGCTTTGACATCTTCTCCACGCGTTGGCGAATCAATACAGTTCATTCCAACGGCCAACCATCCTGGCTGACCGCCCCACCCACCCAGGAGCCACCATGAACATCCTCCAGATCAACTCCAGCGCCCGCCCCTTCGCGAATGGCCAGGGCTCGCAATCCACCCGCCTCGCCGCCGAGCTGGTCGAGACGCTGCGCGCCGGCGACGCCGACGTGACGCTGACGCTGCGCGACCTCGCCGCCAACCCGCACCCCGCGCTCGACGAAGCGACGCTGGGCGCCCTGTTCACGCCCGCCGACGCGCGCACGCCCGAGCAGCACGCCCGCGTGGCGATGGACCAGGCGCTGATCGACGAGGTCAAGGCTGCCGACGTCATCGTGATCGGCGTGCCGATGATCAACTTCGGCATCAGCAGCCAGCTCAAGAACTGGATCGACGCGATCGCCAAGGCCGGCGTCACGTTCAAGTACACCGCCACCGGGCCGGTCGGCCTGATCGAGGGCAAGAAGGTCTATGCCGTCCTGACTCGTGGCGGCATCTACCGCGACCAGCCGCACGACACGCAAGTGCCCTACCTGCGCCAGACGCTCGGGTTCCTGGGCATCAAGGACGTCGAGTTCATCTACGCTGAAGGCCTGAACATGGGCCCGGAGGCCGCGGACAAGGGCATCGCGTCCGCCCGCGAGCACATCGCCCGCATCGCCGACGGCGCGGCCGTCGCGGCCTGAACCGAGTTCATTCGACCTCGCGGCCCCCGGGCCGCATCCAAAGGAGCACCCTGCCATGACCACGACCCTGACCGCCCCCACCGCGACGCCGGACGCCGTCGTGCGCAAGCCGCGCACGGTGGAGCGCCTGGTCGCGGGCCAGGCGACCAGCGACGGCGACGGCGTCAAGCTGACGCGCGTCCTCACGCAGCCGCTGCAGCGGCGGCTCGACCCGTTCCTGATGCTCGACGCCTTCGGCTCGGACGACGCGGGCGACTACATCGGCGGCTTCCCCGACCACCCGCACCGCGGCTTCGAGACGATCACGTACATGATCGCCGGCCGCATGCGCCACCGCGATTCGACGGGCAACGAAGGCCTGTTGCAGAACGGCGGCGTGCAGTGGATGACCGCGGGCCGCGGCATCATCCACAGCGAGTTGCCGGAGCAGGAGCAGGGCCGCATGGAAGGCTTCCAGCTGTGGCTGAACCTGCCCGCCGCCGACAAGATGACGACGCCCGGCTACCGCGACATCCCGACCGGCGAGATCCCCGAGCTGCACCTGCCCGGCGCCACCGTGCGCGTGATCGCGGGCGACAGCCATGGCGTGGCCGGCGCGGTGCACAAGGCGCACACGGAGCCGCTGTACCTCGACCTGCACCTGGAGCCGGGCGCCACGTTCGAGCAGCCGCTGCCCGCGGGCCACAACGCGTTCGTCTACGTGTACCGCGGCGAACTGGACGTCGACGGCGGCGCGGTGCGCACCGCGGTGCCGCGCGAGCGCATGGCGGTGCTGGCGCACGGCGCCGACAGCGACGGCGTGCGCGTGCAGGCCGGGGCCGGCGGTGCGCGCGCGTTGCTGATCGCGGGCAAGCCGCTGAACGAGCCCATCGCGCAGTACGGCCCGTTCGTGATGAACAAGCAGGCCGAGATCTTCCAGGCCGTGGAGGATTTCCGCGCCGGCAAGTTCGGCACGCCGCCGGGGCGCTGAGCCGCGCGTTCAGGCCGAGAAGGCGCCTGCGGGCGCAAAAAAAAGGCGCCCGCGGGCGCCTTTTTCGTGTCGGGTCGACGGCGGCGATCAGTTGCCGCTGGCCGAGCCGAAGAAGTCGAGCGGCGAGCCGGTGGCCGGGACGCTGACGACGATTTCCGTGAACACGTTGCCGAGCGGCACCACCAGGTTCTTGGTGATGATGCTGGCCGCGCCGTTCTCGACCGACAGCTGCGACTGCGTGCCCTGCGGCACGTTCGTCACCTCGTGGTAGTCGGACGCCGTGCCGTACGGGATGTTCGAGGCGATGCCCACGCCGTTCAGCGACATCGACAGCTCGAGGCCCTGGTTGTCGGACGCGAGGTTGATCAGGCGGAACTTCACGCCGGCCGACGTGACGGCGGCGGTGTTGTTGTCCTCGACGGCCTTGGCGACCGGGTTGCCCGAGCCGTCCAGGTAGACCAGGATCGTGTAGTCGCCGCCGGCCAGCAGCGTCGCCGCGACCGTGGTGGGATTGCCGGACGAGTCGGTCGAATCCATCTTGACCGGGACGGCCGTGCCGTTGACCGTGACGGTCGGCGGGGTGCCGGTGTGGACCACGAAGTACTTCGAGTACTTCTGCGTCGTGCTGGTGGACAGCACCGTGACGGTCGCGCCGGCGGCGGTGGCGCCGACGACGGAGGCGGCCATGCCGGGGACCGCGGTGACGGCGCGCACGCGGGCCGTCGTGTTGTCGTACGGCGCGGTGGGCGTGGCGGCGTCGGCCGTGCCTTGCGTCAGGATGATCGCGTTGGCGAGCACGCCGCTGGCGCCCGGCGTCAGGACGACGGTGTAGGTCTTCAGCGCGGTCAGCGCGACGGCCGCCGGCGTCTGGAAGCGCACGTCGCTGATGCCCTGCTGCACGGAGCCGGCGCCCACGACGGTGATGAAGTACGAGCCCGCCAGGACGCCCGTGAAGGCGCTCTGCGAGACGCCGCCCACCGAGGTGCCGATCTGCGTGGCGACGCTCAGGTCGGCGGTGGTCGACAGGTAGACGTCGACGGCGCCCATGTCCACCGACGTGTTCAGCACGTTGATGTTGGCCTTGCCGGTGTCGGGCGTGATGGTGCTTTCGGCGACCAGCAGGGGCTTGAGCTCGTTGAGGTAGCCGTAGGCGATCAGCGAGTAGCGCTGGTCCTTGTTGATGGTGCGCGTCTGCGCCGAGGTGGCGGCGTTGTTGCCGACCGTCAGCGTGATGCCGACGGCGCCGGCCTGCACGTTGATGTACGAGCTCGCGTGACCATAGGCGACGTCCGTGGTCGTCTCCTGCGTGGACTCGACCATGAAGCCGAGGTTGGGGTATCCGACGCTCGCGTTGACCAGGCGAACCGGGGCGCTTCCCGTACCGCTGCCGCCGCAGCCGGCCAAGACCAGGGGCACGGCGCCGCCCACTGCCAGGAACTCACGTTTGTTCATCGAAACACTCCACTTTTCCAGGCGGACGCCTGTCATCTGAATCCAACATTATGGGGCATGCCGTGTTGCCGGTCTGTTGCCCGCAACGCGGCAGCGACGCAGTCGCGCCGGGACATCCAGTGAAATGCTGCCCAAGAAAGCTCGGCGGTGCGACCCGCGTATTGGAGGCATGCCGTGTTGCCGGTCTGTTGCCCCCATGTCAGGCAGCCACGCTGTCGCGCCCGGACATCGAGTGCCAAAGCGCCCGGAAGTTCGGCGAGAGGGCCTGCGGTTTAGGGCGCCGCCCCGATTCTGGCGGCGCGCGCCGCTCTACCATGCGGCACCTTCCAGCCGCCAACGCCCGCGAGAAAACCCGATGACGTCGCCCTATCCGAAGCTGCTCGCCCCGCTCGATCTGGGGTTCACCACCCTGCGCAACCGCACGATCATGGGCAGCATGCACACCGGCCTGGAGGACGCCGCCAAGGACTTCCCGCGCATGGCGGCGTTCTACGCGGAGCGCGCGCGCCACGGCTGCGGGCTGATCGTCACCGGCGGCTTCGCGCCCAACTTCGAGGGCTGGGTCAAGCCGTTCGCCGGCACGCTGTGGACGCACGCCGGCGCCCGCCGCC
>DATCRO010000276.1:0-8494 GCA_036569025.1 Burkholderiaceae bacterium | reverse complement strand
GCCTGGGACTCGCGCTGGCGCACCCCGACGGCCTGGCGCGCGCGCTGTCGGCCGGCGCCGGCGCGCCCGTCGCCACCGTGACGCCGCTGCGCGCCGGCCGCTACGCGCAGGCCAGCGCGGCGCTCGCGCGCGGCCGCCTCGCGCACCCGCTGCTGAAGTTCGGCCTGTTGCCGCTGCTGCTGGCCATCCCCGCGTTCCGGCTGCACCAGCACATCGCGTACGGCGGCGCGTTCGGCGAGTACTACACCTTCGGCCTGAAGGCGTACCTGACGACCTTCGCGCTGTGGTGGGCCGCCTGGGCGATCGCCGTGGTGTTGTGCGCCGCGGCCGTGCGCGCGCTGATCGAGGCCGGCACGCTGGCCGGCGTCGTCGTCGCGCCGGCGCGCGCGATCGCGGCGCGGCGCGAGCTGGAGCGGCTGGGCCTGGCGGCGCTGTACATCGGCCTGCCCGCGTGGCTGCTGCTGCGCATCGTGGGTGCATGAGGGCCAGGATGCGCACGGCGGGGCAGAATCGGCGCCCTCGCCGTCAACGCCCGCAGCCATGCGCCTGGTCCACGTCGTCACTCACCCCGAAGTCCGGATCGACCCCGCGATCCCCGTCACGCGCTGGTCGCTGTCCGACACCGGCCGCGCGCGCATGCAGGCCTTCGCCGCCTGGCCGCGGCTGCGGCGCGCGGACCGGCTGTTCTGCAGCACCGAGGCCAAGGCCGTCGAGGCGGCGCAGATCCTGCAGCGATCGCTCGGGCTGAGCGCGCATGCCGTCGCGGCACTCGGGGAGAACGACCGCAGCGCCACCGGCTTCCTGCACAAGGAGGCCTTCGAGCAAGCGGCGGACGAATTCTTCGCGCATCCGGCGCAGTCGTTCCGCGGCTGGGAGCGCGCCGTCGACGCGCAGCGGCGCATCGTCGACGCCATGGAGCGCCTGCTGCGAGAAGCCGGCGCCGGCGACACGGTCGTCGTCTCGCACGGCGCGGTCGGCACCCTGCTGAAGTGCCACCTGAAAGGCTGTGCGATCACGCGCGCCGAGGACCAGCCGGCGCAAGGCCACGTCTACACCTTCGAGGCGGCCACGCGCCGCCTGCTGCACGACTGGCGCCGCCTGGAGGACGCCGCCGCCGACGCGCCCGCCTGACGTCGAGCGCGCCCACTCCCTACCGTATCCACAGGGGTGTGGCCGCGCCCGCGCGACCGCACGATCGGCACCCTGGAGCCCGGCAAGAGCTTCCTCGGGAAGCGAGACGAGCCCGACAAGGACAAGTTCCTCCACTATCACACCCTCCTCACGACTGCCGCGAACATCGAGCACGAGGCCGTCATCGACGTCAACGACGTCTCGCCGGCCAAGCCGCTGATCTGCCCGGCCCTTCGCGACCGGGCACGGCATGCACGTCGTGCACCAGCGTCAGTTCGGCAGCGAGGTCGTGAAGACCAGCTGCGGGGCATTCGGCCTGCCCGCATCGCCCGCATACCAGCTCACGTAGTTGTTGCTGTTGTTGTTGTCGGTCGCGCCGGTGAAGCGCAGGCGCAGTTGCGTGCGCCCCCCGGCGGCGCGGTTGACGAACTTCGCGCCGATGTTGGCGAACGAGCGCCCGTACGCGTCGAGCGATGGATCGGGCAAGGTCGCCACGCAGCTCGCGTTGCTGGCGGCGACAAGCGGGAAGTCGTCGAGCGCGAACGCGTTGCCGGCGCCGAACCACCCCGGCGCCTGCGTGGCCGCCGTCCAGGCCGCGTCGACGCACAGCGGGCCGAAGGCGGCCGCGTTGGCGAACGGGCTGGTGCCGACCGTGCCCTGCGAGGTCACGAGCAGGGTCACCGGCGTGCTGGGGACGAGCGTCGCGCCGGCCGGCAGCGTCGAAGTGGTGTCGAACGAGACGATGCTGCGCAGCTGGCAGTTCTTGCAGGTCGCCGCGCCGGAGTCGCCCGTCTGCAGGTAGGCCGCCGGCCCCTTGGAGCCGCCGGTGTTCGAGCCCGCGTTCGCCTCCTGGATCCAGCCGTCCTCGGCCGCGAGCGACTGCACGCCGGTGATGGACGACACGCGCGGGTCGTTCACGAACGCGGCCGCGTTGTCCTGGGTCTGCACCTGCATCGCGCCCGTCCAGTAGTACGCGAAGCCCATGTGCTGCACCTTCTGTCCCGCCGGCTGGTTGGCGTTGTTGGCATGCTTGGCGTCCATCGCGGACATGAACGCGAGCGTGTTGGCGTCGTCGCCGGGGGGTGTGCTCTTGTAGTTGAGGCCCCACTGCGCCGCGCCGAAGGGCTTGTCGTGCGTCACCGCCAGGTTCGTCAGGTTGTAGAAGACGTTGAAGTCGTCGCTGCCGGGCGGGATGTCGAGGTTGAAGTACGGCGTGTTGTCGACATTGGCGTTCTTCTGGAAATAGAACGCGCCGGAGACGACGTCCACGTACGAGTCGCCCGGGTACCACGGGGCGATGTCGACCTGCGACGGCTGCATCGCGCTGCTGCTGCCCCAGACCCAGGCCTCCCAGCAGATGATCAGGTTGTGCAGCTGCTTGCCGCGGTAGTAGTCGACCACCTGCTGCCACAGCGTGACGAAGTCGGCGCTGCTCTGCTTGTGGAAGTAGTACTTGTCGGTGTTGAACTCGGCGAAGGGCCGGAACAGGACGGGGATCGGCGTGCCGTCGGCGGTCTTCAGGTTGGCGAGGCCGGTGGCGATCGTGTCGATGTCGTTCCAGAAGGCCGTCGCGGCCGCGTTCTGCCCGCGGTTGGCGATGAACAGCTTGCTCAGCGCGCCGTCGCCCGTGTCGTACGACCGCCCCGCGGCGGGGTTCCACGGATTCAGCGGCGTCGCGGTGATCGAGATCACCGGGCCGTAGGCCGCCTCGATGCCGACCAGCTTCTGGTTGATCTGGGCCACGAGCGCCGGGTCGAGCACGTACTGGTTGGGCGTGACGTTGGCGTCGTAGCGCGCGCCGACCATCCGCGGGTACGCGGCATGCGGCCCCGGCGAGACGCTGTCGATGCGGTAGCCCTGCATGTCGAACATGTCCTGCGTGCCCGGATCCACGACCAGGTCGCCCGGCCCGCCCAGATGCTGCCCCTCCAGCATGTTGGAGTTGGCCTTGAGCGTGAGGCCCTTGAGCAGGTTGTAGACGGCCTTGGTCTCCGGCGTCGCTGCGCCGTCGCCCAGCACGGCGTCCGAGCCGTCGCCGGGTTGGTGCAGCGAGGCGGCGCCGGCGGGCGCGGCGAGCACGGCGCAGGCGGCCGCGAGGGCCACGCAGGCGAGGTGTTGTCGACACTTCATGAGGAAACTCCCTTCGTGAATGGATGACGGTCGGGTTCCGCGGCGATCGTGTCGCCTCGGCCCGGGAGCGGCGCGGCACAGGAGCCGTCCCGCGGTCATGTCGATCCCTCTCGTTGCCGGACGCCAACGGGCGTTGCGGCTGCAGGCGGTACCGCCTGTCGACACAGGCGCCGACTCTAGGTGACGACCGTGAAGGTTTTGGCACATACCGTTAACGGTATGTTGGCTCCCCCTAGATCGTCGGACTCCGCCGGCAAATGCCGTCCGGACCGTCGTGGCGCGATCAGCGTTGCGCGCGCAGCGCGACGACGGCGGCGTCCACGGCGTGCATCAGCAGGGTGGGCGCGACGAAGCGGCGATGCGGCCAGTCGATGGCGGCGACATAGAAGCGCCCGAACCGGTTGTTGCAGGCGATCCGGTTGGACAGCTCGAACTCGACGCCGCCGTCGTCCAGCCGCCGCACGGCGACGCACGATCGGAACACGAGGTGCTTGTCATCGGCCCCCAGGAGCACCTGCGCGCGCCGGCCGTCGGCCGAGACGTCGAAGTCGTGCACCGGGAAGCGCCCGGCGAAGCGGCGCGACGCGGTGGTCGAGAGCAGCGACGACACCGGGCAGCCGAGCGGGGACGTGCGCAGCCCGAGCGGTCGCACCAGCGCGTTGCGCCAGGCCATCATCCGCGCCACGCCGCGCGGCCGGTTCGCGAGGAATCCGTCCAGCACCGCCGCGAGCCACGCCGCCGCGTCGACGCCGGCCACGTCGTGCCCCGCCAGCGCCAGCGCGAAGCGATCCTGGTGGTGGACGACGCGGTCCGGCAGCGCGTCGCGCAGCAGCGAATCGGCCGCCAGCGCCGTGCCTTCGGTGACCTGCGTCGTGGCCACCTCGCTGACGTAGCCCGGACGCACGCCGCGCTCGATGCGCCAGCGCTGCAGGCGCCCCGCCAGCGAGCGCACGCGGCGGCATGCAGCCTCCAGCAGGCCGCCGGGGCGGTCGTGCAGCGACAGCGCGGTGACCGGGGCCCCCGCCAGCGCCCGCGGCGCCGACGCCAGGTGGCGCACGACGGTCTCGGGCAGCAGTTCGGTCAGGGACGGGATGTCGGCCTCGCCGGCCAGCACCCGCTGCCGCAACGCGTCGCTCAGGTCGCCGCCGAGCTCGTTGGTGTGCGTGGACAACGCGAAGAATGCCGGGTGGCGGCCGCGCGCGTCCTGCGAGACGAACTGGTGCCAGGTGTCGCCCGAGAAGCGCACCGTGAACAGGCAATCCGGCGGCACGCTGACGACGTGCATCGCGCGCAGGAAGCTGCCGGGGTCGCGCTCGAGTTCGGCCGGCGTCGCGCTGGAAAAGCGCAGCAGCGCCCCGCCACTGCCCGCGACCGCGGTGAACACGCGGTGCCCCGCATGGCGATGGAACGGATGGCCGCGATGGCCGACACCGAACGAGTACAGCGCCGTGGCGTCGCCGCGCGCGAGGTCCGTGTTGCCCAGCTTGGCCGACGGCTCGTCGAGCGCATTGACGAAGCGGCCGTGCCGGCCCTGGCGCAGCGCCGCCTCGTGATACAGCTTGTCGCCGGCGCCATGCCCCAGCCGCGCGACCAGGCTCACCTCGACGGGGACCCAGCCCGGGCCGATGGGCAGCGCGGCGAACGGGAAGGTGGCGGTGCGGCGCGTGCGGCGCGCGAGCCGGGTGCCGGGATGTGCCGACGCTGTGTCCATGTCGTCGCTCCTCGTCCGTCGTCGGTGAAGGAAGGCCTCAGGTCGCCTTGCGCCTGCGCTCGCGCGCGATCGCCGCGCTTTCCTTCTTCAGCGGATGGCCCACCGGGCAGAACGTCATCAGCATCGTGTGCAGGCTGGCCAGCAGGTTGTCGTCGGCCAGGCCGTAGTGCACGAACTGGCCGCGCTTGTCGCTCTTGACCAGGCCCGCCTCCTCCAGGATGCGCAGGTGCCTGGACAGCGACGGCTTGGTCATGTCGAAGCGCTCGGCGATCTCGCCGGCCGTGAGCTCCGCCTCGGACAGGTAGGCGAGGATGCGGCGGCGCGGGCCCGAGGCCAGCGCGGCAAAGACGTTGTCTTCCTTCATGGGGCGTCGGCGATGTGCTTCGTTATTTAGCCAATTAGCTAAATACCTCATGCTAGCAGGCCGCCCGCCATGCCGCAAGCGTCGGCGCGCTACTGCTTCATGATCTCGGCGGCGATGCCCTGCAACGGCACGCTGCGCTCGACGCCGCCGCGCCGGATGGCTTCCTTGGGCATGCCGAAGACCACGCAGCTGTCCTCGTCCTGCGCCAGCGTCCGGGCACCGGCGTTGCGCATCTCGGCGAGTCCTGCGGCGCCGTCATCGCCCATGCCGGTCATGATGACGCCCAGCGCGTTCGCGCCGGCGCTCTTGGCCACCGAGCGGAACAGCACGTCCACCGATGGCCGGTGGCGGTTGACCATGGGCCCGTCGATCACCTCGACGAAGTACTGCGCGCCGCTGCGCTTGAGCAGCAGGTGCCTGCCGCCGGGCGCGATCAGCGCGCGGCCCGGCATGACGCGGTCATTGTGGCGCGCCTCGCGCACCTCGATGCGGCAGATGCCGTCCAGCCGCGCCGCGAAGGCCGCCGTGAACATCTCGGGCATGTGCTGCACGACCACGATGCCGGGGCATACCCGCGGCAGCTCGGAGAGCACCGCCTCCAGCGCCTGCGTGCCGCCGGTGGACGTGCCCAGCGCCACGACGCGCTCGGTGGTCTGCGTCATCGCGCGCGGACCGCCGGGCGCCAGGATGACGTCGGCCGTGTTCTTGGGCGATGCCACGAGCGGCGCGGCGTCCGCCCGCGGCATCACCTGGCGCACGTTCGCGCGCGCGGCGGCGCGCACGGTGGACACCAGCTCGTCGCCGGACTCGGTGAGGAACTGCTTGAGCCCCAGCCGCGGCTTGGTCACGATGGCCACGGCGCCGGCGGCCAGCGCGTCCAGCGTCGTGCGAGCGCCCTTCTCGGTCAGCGTCGAGCAGATCACCACCGGCGTCGGCCGCTCGGCCATGATCTTGCGCAGGAAGGTGATGCCGTCCATGCGCGGCATCTCGACGTCCAGCACGATGACGTCCGGCCACGACTGGCGCAGGCGCTCGATCGCGAGCAGCGGATCGGACACCGCGGCCAGCACCTCGATGCCCGGCGCGGACGCGAGCAGCCCCGCGACGACCTGGCGCACGACCGCGGAGTCGTCCACCACCATGACCTTGATCACGCTCATGCCGCCGGCCCCGGGCCCGCGTCGGCCGGCGCCATCTGGCGTGCCCAGACATCGCCGGTGGCCACGTCGAACACGACCTGGCGATGGCCGTCGCCGAACAGGCTCTCGGACACCACCTCGATGCCGTGCGCCTGCAGCAGGCCGCGCGCGGCCTCGCCGTTGCGGCGCCCCACGGGAACGCCGGCCGCGCGCTGCGACGGGAACATGTTGCCGCCGCCGAAGATCTTGGCGCTGCACTGCGCCGCGCGCACGTGGCGGCGCTCCAGCCCTTGCAGCATCAGCTGCAGCGCCTCGTCGGCATAGCGCGCGTCCAGCCCGCGCAGCTCCAGCCCGCGCGCGCGCGTCACGCCCTCGCGACCGCGCGTGGGCAGCAGGCAATGCGACATCGCGCCGATGCGCTGGCCCGGACACCACAGGGCGATCGAGATGCACGAGCCCAGCACCGTGCGGATGCGGCACGAGGCGTCGCCGAGCGCGAATTGCCCGGGTTGCAGGAAGAGCTCGCGCAGCGGCGCGGGCGACGCCGTCGTCATGGCTTGCGATAGATCGACGGCGCGAGCTGGTCGACGGCCGTGCTGATGTCGTTCAGGCTCTCGGAGTGCCCGATGAACAGGTGGCCGCCCGGCTTGAGCGCGGACAGCACCCGCGCGACGACCTGGCGCTTGGTGTCGCCGTTGAAGTAGATCATCACGTTGCGCAGGAAGACGACGTCGAAGGTGCCCAGGCGCGGCAGGTCCGTGTTGAGGTTGACCTGCGCGAAGTTCACGCGGCTGCGCAGCGCGCGCTCCACCAGCAGCGTGCCCTCCTGCTCGCCGTGGCCGCGCAGGCAGAAGCGCTTGAGGTAGGCCGGCGGGATGTTGCGGGTGCGTTCCAGCGGGTAGTGGCCCGTGCGGGCGCGGCGCAGCACGCGGGTGCTGATGTCCGTGCCCAGGATGTCCCATGACGTCTGCGACGCGTCCAGGCAGTCGGCCAGCACCATCGCGATGCTGTAGCACTCCTCGCCGCTGGAACTCGCGGCGCTCCACACGCGCAGCGGCTGCGGCCGGTCGCGCGCCTGCGTCGCGAGCTCGCGCAGCAGCTCGAAGTGCCTGGGCTCGCGGAAGAAATAGGTCTCGTTGGTGGTGAGCAGGTCGACGGCGGTCTGCACCTCGTCCGACGCCCGGCCGCTGGACAGCAGCTCGAAGTAGGCGCCGAAGCTCTCCAGCCGGTTGGCCTGCAGCCGCTTGGACAGGCGGCCGCATACCAGCGCCTTCTTGGCCGGCGACAGCGTGATGCCGGCGGCGTCGTAGATGAAGCGCTGGAAGCGGGTGAATTCGGTGTCGGTGATCGTGTTCATCGCAGTGGGTCCCGTTCACCCGGCCGGCGGGTTCGCCTCATGGACGCGCCCATCAGAATCGCGCGAAGTTCGTCTCGTCGACGTCGGCCTCGGCCGCCGGCGTCACCGGCGCCGCGATGCGCGACTTGCGCGGCGCTTGACGCACGGACGCCGCCACCTTGCGCAGGGCCGGCGCCAGCGGCGCGCCGCGGCGCACGTTCTGCGCCACGCCGGCGACCTTGAAGAACGACATGGTCTGCTGCAGCTGCTCGGCCTGCGAGCTCATCTCCTCGGCCGTCGCGGCGAGTTCCTCCGAGCTCGACGCGTTCTGCTGCGTCGTCTGGCTCAGCTGGGTGACGGCCGCGTTGATCTGGCTGACGCCCGCGGACTGTTCCTCGGAGGCCGCCGTGATCTCCTGCACCAGGTCCGACGTCTTGCGGATGTTGGGCACCATCGTGTCCAGCAGGTGTCCGGCCTTCTCGGCGAGCTCGACGCTGGAGCTGGCGACGTTGGCGATCTCCTCGGCGGCGACCTGGCTGCGTTCGGCCAGCTTGCGCACCTCGGCCGCGACGACCGCGAAGCCCTTGCCGTGCTCGCCCGCCCGCGCCGCCTCGATGGCCGCGTTCAGCGCCAGCAGGTTCGTCTGGTAGGCGATGTCGTCGATGATGCCGATCTTCTGCGCG
>DATCRO010000275.1:0-6175 GCA_036569025.1 Burkholderiaceae bacterium | reverse complement strand
GCCGATGACGGTCTACGACGTCCTGCTGGAGAGCGCGACCATCACCGAAGCCGCCCAGAAGTCGGGCAGCGGTGGTTACGACGTGCTGGGCGCGAATCGTGAACTGGCCGGCGCCGAGGTGGAACTGGTCGCGCTCGAGCGCCGCAACGAGCGCCTGCGCCGCGCCCTCAAGGCCGTGGACGGCGATTACGATTTCGTCCTGATCGACTGCCCGCCGTCGCTGAACCTGCTGACGCTCAACGGCCTTTGCAGCGCCCACGGCGTCATCGTCCCGATGCAGTGCGAGTATTTCGCGCTCGAAGGCGTCTCCGACCTGGTCAACACGATCAAGCAGGTGCACGCCAACCTGAACCGCGACCTGGAACTCATCGGCCTGCTGCGCGTCATGTACGACCCGCGCATCACGCTGCAGGCGCACGTCAGCGAACAGCTCAAGGCGCACTTCGGCGAGAAGGTATTCAACACCGTCATCCCGCGCAACGTTCGTCTGGCGGAGGCCCCCAGCTACGGTCAGCCAGGTGTCGTGTTCGACCCGACTTCCCGCGGCGCGGTAGCCTTCGTCGAGTTCGCGCAGGAAATGGTCGCTCGCGAAAAAGGCCCGGCACTCGCCGACGTCCGCTGAGCCGGGCAGGGCGATCGCGCCCGCTCAGGGCTCGATATTCGGGTCGCGCAGCAGCTCGCGCAGCGGGCCGAAGGTCCACGAGCGCAACGCCATCACCGCCGTGAAGCCCCGCTTGTGCGCTGCCGGCAGGCGCTGGTCGGCCAGGTGCTGCTGGGCGAAATCCTGGGCGACGCGCTGCAGCCGTTCCTGGAACACCTTGGCCATCGGCAAGCTCAGGTGGCCGTGCACGAGACTGACCATCTCGCACTCGCCGTTGAAGCCGCCCGAGAAGTAGTCGGCCACGCCGTGATCGCGGAAGAACTGCATCACCGGACCGTGCGCGCGCCAGCGAAATGTCTTGGCCACCTTGAGGCGATAGCGATTCAGCGGCTTGAGCTCGATGATGCCCAACCGGTCCAGCTGCGTCAGGTGCCGCACCGCTTCGGCCTCCGTGAAGGCGTACATGCCCATGATCTGCTCGAACGGCCACTGGCTCAGCGTGCACAGGGCCATGACCAGCAGCCGCTTGTCCGCCACGACGGCGCGCTCCTGGTCCAGCGTCAGCTCGTCGCGAAGCAGCTCGAGGTCGGCGACCTTGCGCGCCAGCTCCGAAAAGTCGCACCTGAGGACGCGGCAGATCTCGTCGATGCGCTTGAGCGGCATGTCGCCCTTGGCGAACATCCGCTTGACGCTGGACTCCGCCAGGCCGAGCTCGCGGCCCAGGTCGGCGTAGGTGAGCTTGGCCAGCTTCAGCTCGCTCTTGAGGACGTTGACGATCTCGGCGGTGGTGCTCATGGAGCCTCGATGAAAGTATCCGCGAACGATACCTCACGATGCGGTCAGCGGAACTCGGCGCAATCCCGTTGCCGGCCGCTCGGCTGCTGCGCACCATCGCCGCGTCTTCCACTTCGAGGTTTCACATGGAACCCGGGCCAAATCTCCCGTCCCGCATCGCCGCCTCCGCGCTCGCATTGAGCCTCATGGCTGCCGGCACCACCCAGGCGCAAGGCGAGCCCAGCCGCATCAGCGAGGAATCGCTGGTGCCCGTCGCGATCTCGGTCGCGCTGCCGGTCGTGCTCGTCGCCGGCGCCGGCTCGATCGTCGTGACGGGGGTCGAGGCGAGTGCCGACGGTGTCGTCTGGTTCGTCGAGAACGTCGCCGACGGCGTCAAGGGCAGCATCCGCTTCGCGGCCAACGCCGTCAGCGCCTCGGCGATGGTGGCCGGAACGGTGGTCGTCGTGACGGTCGTCGCGACGGGCATGCTCCTCAGCGCAGCCGGCCATGTGATCGCCTTCATCCCGAACGAGATCGGCCGCTCCCTGTCGTACAACCAGCGGGTGTCGCGATGAGCCGCCTGAGCCGCTGGGGTCGCGTGCTGGCCGCCGCTGCGGGATTGGCGGTCGCCACGCTGGCCGGCGCCGGCCAGACCTGCGATACCCGGCCGCCCGACACCTACGCAATGACGCGCGCCCTCGGCCTGGCCGAGCGGGTACAGCAGAGCCTGGACGCCAGCGGGGCGCGCGTCGTGATCATCGCCCGCGCCGGCCAGGACCTGACCAAGTACGGCCTTCAGTGGTCGCACCTGGCATTCGCCTACCGCGACGATCCGGCGCCGGCCGCGCTGCCCGTCGCCGTGCCGACCTCGCCCGTCCTCGGCCAGATCTCCGACCAGCCTGTCGCCGTGCCGCTCCAGCGCCGCGGCACCTGGCGCATCGTCCACAAGCTCAACCAATGCGGCACGGCCGATGCCGCCGTGTTCCGCCAGGGCCTGGCCGAGTTCTTCCTGGACACGCCGTTCCGCTACGAGGCCGCGTACGTCGTCCCCGATCCGGAAGTGCAGGCCGCGCTGCTGCGCACCGTCGTCGACGACCAGCGCCTGGTGCAGTGGCACACGCCGACCTACAGCGTCGTCGCCTACCCGTGGTCGACCCGCTACCAGCAGAGCAACCAGTGGGCGCTGGAGACGCTGGCCGGCTCGCTCGACCCGGCCGCGACAACGCGCGAGCGCGCGCAGGCCTGGCTGCAACTGCACGACTACCAGCCGACGGTGCTGCACATCGACGCGCTCACGCGCCTGGGTGCGCGGATGACGCGCGCGAACGTCGCCTTCGACGATCACCCGAACTCCAAGCGCTTCAGCGACCACATCGAGACGGTGACCGTCGAGTCGATGTTCGCATGGATGCAGCGCATGCAGATCGCCGGCCGGCCGACGGTCGTGCGCTGACGCGCGCCAAAGGTCTCCGAATCGAGGGCTCTGCCGGGGTCGACCCGGCGGCGCTGCGGCTACAGTGGCGCCACGGGGCGCGCGGCGCCGAGCACGGAAGAACACGACTGCAATGAGCCAATCCCATCCCAGCCAGTTCGCGCTGCTGCGCCAGCGCCGCTTCGCGCCGTTCTTCTGGACGCAGTTCTTCGGCGCCGGCAACGACAACGTCCTGAAGTTCGCGTTCACGGTGCTCGTCACGTACCAGCTGAACGTATCCTGGCTGCCGCCCGAGAAGGCGGGCCTCGTCATCAGCGCGGTGTTCATCCTGCCGTTCGTTCTGCTGTCGGCCACCAGCGGCCAGCTCGCCGACAAGTACGACAAGGCGCGGGTGATGCGCTTCATCAAGTCGTTCGAGATCCTCATCATGGTGCTGGCGATCTGGGGCTTCGTCGGGCAGCTGACCTGGCTGCTGCTGGGCTGCCTGTTCCTGATGGGCGTGCACTCGACGCTGTTCGGCCCGGTCAAGTACGCCTACCTGCCGCAGCACCTGGACGACCACGAGATCACCGGCGGCAACGGCATGGTCGAGATGGGCACCTTCGTCGCGATCCTGCTCGGCCAGCTCGCCGGCGGCCTGCTGGTGGTGGTGCCGGGCATCGGGCCGGAGCTGGCGGGCGGCGCCTGCCTGGCCATCGCGGTGATCGGGCGCCTGACGGCCCAGGCCATCCCGTCCTCGCCGGCGCACGACACCGCGCTCAAGATCAACTGGAACCCGGTGACGGAGACGCTGCGCAACCTGAAGCTGGCGCGCACGGACATCGTCGTGTTCCGGTCGCTGCTGGGCATCTCGTGGATGTGGTTCTTCGGCGCCACCTTCCTGTCGCAGTTCCCATCCTTCGCCAAGGACGTGCTGCACGGCGACGTCCATGTCGCGTCGCTGCTGCTGGTGCTGTTCTCGGTGGGGGTGGGCGTCGGCTCGCTGCTCTGCGAGGTGCTGTCCCGGCGCCAGGTCGAGATCGGCCTCGTGCCGCTGGGCGCCATCGGGATGAGCGTGTTCGCGATCGACCTGTACTTCGCCGTCAGCCACCTGGCCGCGCCCACCACGACGTTCTGGACCCTGTCGAGCTTCCTGGCACAGGGCCAGCACGTGCGCCCGATGATCGACCTGTTCATGCTGTCGCTCAGCGCCGGGTTGTACAGCGTGCCGATGTATGCGCTGATCCAGACGCGAGCGCTTGCTAGCCACCGAGCCCGCATCATTGCGTCGAACAACATCCTGAATGCGCTGTTCATGATCGCCAGTTCGCTGATCGCCGGCGCGCTGCTGCACTTCGGCGTCAGCATCGGGGGCGTGTTCCTGATCACCGGCATCGCCAACGCCGTCGTGGCCGGCTACATCTTCTGCCTCGTGCCGGAATACCTGCTGCGTTTCATCGCCTTCGTCCTGACGCGCACGGTCTACCGCTTCCGCATGCAGGGCGACACGAACATCCCGACCACCGGCGCCGCCATCGTCGTGTGCAACCACGTCAGCTTCGTCGACCCCGTGCTGCTGATGGCCGCCAGCCCGCGGCCGATCCGATTCCTGATGGACGCCCGCATCTTCCGCACGCCCGGGCTCGGCCTGTTCTTCCGTCTGGCCAAGGCGATTCCCATCGCCCCGAAGAACGAGGACCCGGCAGCCTACGAAGCGGCGTTCGCCGCCGCCGACCAGGTGCTGGCCGAGGGCGACCTGCTGGGCATCTTCCCCGAAGGCGGCATCACCAACGACGGCACGCTCAAGCCGTTCAAGGGCGGCGTCATGCGCATCCTCGAGCAGCGGCCCGTGCCGGTGATCCCGCTGGCCCTGCAGAACCTGTGGGGCTCGTTCTTCTCGCGCGTGGAGGGCAAGGCCATGAGCAAGCCGTTCCGCCGTGGGCTGTTCAGTCGCGTCGGGCTCAACGTGGGTCCGGTCATCGCCGCGGACGCGGTGACGCCCGAGGCCTTGCACCAGCAAGTAGGACAACTGCTCGCCACGAAGGTCGTCTGAGCCGTCGGTCGCATACCCCACGTTGCGCGCCACGCCCGGCCCCGTTAACGCGGACTTAACCGAATGTCGCGCGTGCATGCCCTACCATTCACGCTTTCGTCTTCCCCATCCATCATGCAGCAACGCTCCCATGCTCGCACCGTGCGCTCGATCGGCGTCGCGGCAACGTCAGCCCTCCTGCTCGCGGCGCTGAGCGCCTGCGGCGGAGGCGGCGACTCCTCGCCGGCGACCGTCAGCGCGATGAACGTGGCGACCACCAAGTACGGCGTTCCGGGCCTGATCACCGTCACCGGCACGCACCTGGGCAACCTCAGCATCAGCGCCCCGGGCTGCAGAAACGTCGCGCGACTGTCCAGCGGCGCCACGGTCAGCTCGGACACCACCAGCTACTACTCGTGCACGCCGTCCGGCACCTACTCCAGCACGATCACGGCCAGCACGCAGGGCACCACGCTGGCCTCGCAGACCCTCACCGTGCAGCCGCCCGTCGTGACGATGTCAGTCAGCGGCGGCGGCGTGATCGGCAACATCGTGTTCAACCTGAAGGGCAACGTCGCGCCCGTCACGGTCGACAACTTCCTGGACTACGTGAACGCGGGCTTCTACACCGGCCTCGTGTTCCACCGCGTCGCCCACTTCAACAACCCGCTGGTCGGTCCCGAGTACTTCGTGGTGCAGGGCGGCAACTACGGCGCCGTGACCAGCGGCACCTTGCCCGCCGCGGTCAAGACGCCGCTGTACAACCCGATCAAGTTCGAAGGCAGCGGCGGCAACAACGTGCAGTGGACAGCGGCGATGGCCCGCGGCCAGGACCGCGACTCCGCCACCTCCGGCTTCTTCTTCAACGTGATCAACAACTCGGCCGCCTTCGAGACGTCGAGCGGCCCGGGCTATGCCGTGTTCGCCGACGTCAGCGGCAGTGCCGCCGTGATCACGCAGATCACGCAAGCCGCCTGCACGTCGTTGGCGCCGTCGAACTTCAACGACGGCTCGTGCGTGCCGATCCCCAACGTCGTGATCACGACGGCCACGCAGACGCAGTAGGACTTCGCGCCGGCCGGGCACGTCGCGCGACGTGCCCGTACGAGTCGCGTCCCGTCGCGCCGGTTGAGGACGGCGAGCCGCACGAGCCCATGTCCACGCCCCGCCCGGCGCCAATACCACGCCGAAACGCGACGGCGCGCGCCACGCGCGCGTTCCGTACCTTCATCCGACTTTCCCGTCCCACGATGAGCGCCACTTCCACCCAACGCGCGGATCGCCTCGCGCTCCTCGCCCTCACCATGGCCACCGTCGCCGGCCTGTCCGCCTGCGGCGGTGGCGGCGGCTCATCGCC
>DATCRO010000274.1:0-3647 GCA_036569025.1 Burkholderiaceae bacterium | reverse complement strand
CCACGTAGAGCGTGTGGCCGTGGCAATCGACCTTGACGTCGGTGACGGGCTGCCCGCCGATCGTGCCCGAGCCCGCGCTCACCGTGCAGGTCAGGCCGCCGGGCTGCGTCTGCACCGCCACGGAATAGGCCGTCCCGCTGGCGTGCGCCGGCAGCGTGAACTGCGTGGCCCCCGCCGTGACGCTGACGCTCTCGCTGCCGTTGGCCAGCACGAGGCCGGAGCCGCTCAGGCCGGTGATGGTGCCGCCGATGTTGAACGTGGTCGGGCCCGGCGGATCGCCGCGGTCCGGGCCGGAATCGCCGCAGCCGACGAGGGCGAGCAGCAGGCTCGCCGCAAGGATGTTCTTCATGGATTCCTCCCTGGTCTGGATCGTTGTCGTCGTCGCGCGCGGGACGGGTGTCCACCGTCGCGCGGCGCGGCCGCAGCGTACCAGACTGCCGGAGGCGTCCGAAAAGGCGGCGGGACGAAGGCGCGCCCTTCGTCCCGCGGCCGGACCGAGAGGAATGCCGGTTACTTCAGCAACTGGTCGATGATCGCCGGCTTCGGGCTGCCCCAGCCCGTGACGAGGTCGAAGTTCGTGCCGGCCTTGTAGCTGCCGGACGTGCCGCTGGTCACGTCATGGAAGCCGGTCGAATAGCTGGACGTCACGTTCTGCGCGTAGATCTTCGGGTTGAAGAAGCCCACCGGCGACTTGCCCGTGCTCGCGGCCTGCTGGTTGGCGAGCGCGACCAGGCCCGCCCACATCGGCGCGGCGAAGCTGGTGCCGCCGTAGGTGTTGGCCTGGCAGGTGGTCTGGTTGTCGCAGGTGTAGAACGTGAAGTTCGCGTTGGCCGCGACGTCCGGGCCGTTGCGCAGCGTCGTCGAGCCCTTGTTGGCGGTGGTGATCACGCCCGAGATCTGCTGCCAGCTCGGGATCGCGACGCGGTCCGGCGAGATGCCGCCGCCGGAGTCGACCCAGGCGGTTTCCGACGCCCAGGCGCCGCCGGCGCTGGCGGTCACGAGATCGGTGCCGCCCACCGAGATGATGTGCGCGTCGTCGCCCGGCCAGGCCTCGGCCGCGCCGCTCTTCTTCCACGTCGAGTTGTCGCCCGAGGCCACGAAGAAGCTCTGGCCCTGCACGGCCATCTTCTCGAAGTACGGGTCGAGCGTGCTCGCGTCGGCGGGCGTCCAGCCCCACGAGCAGCCGATCGCCAGCGCGAGCGGGCTGTGCGTGGTCATCGCGCTGATGATGGCCGTGTCGGTCGAGCCCACGTACATCTCGAGCCCGGCCAGGCCCGGCGCCATGCCGAGCGCCTGCGTGATGTCGAGCTCCTGCTCGCCGTCGTCGCAGTTGTTCTTGGCCAGGCACGAGGTGCTGGTGCCGTCCGTCGAGATCAGCGTCACCGGCACGTTGTTGGTCTGGCCGATGTTCTTGTAGTACGTGGTCAGGTCGGCCAGGTCGGTGCCGTAGTACTCGAACAGCGCGACGTGCTGGCCGGCGCCGGTGAGCGAGCCGGTGCCGTAGTAGGCGGCGCGCATGTCGCTGCCGGTGAACGAGCCCGACGGGCCCGAGCCGGTGGCGGCGTGGCTGACGACGGCGTCGACCGAGATGCCCTTGGCGGCGGCGTAGTCGCTGCGCTTGACGTATTTGGGATGCGGGATGGAGTAGTTGTCCATGCCCGAGACGTGCCACAGCTTGACGGCCATGTCGGTCGTGGGCTCGCGGTCCGGCGAGAAGAACGTGCGGTTCTCGGTCGGGTGCCTGTAGTTGCGCATCGTCACGTGGAACGCGCCCTCGACCTTGTCGACCGTGCCGCGCACCTGCACTTCCATGCCGTCGCGCGAGCCGCCGGTCACCTTCAGGCCGCGGTCCTCCAGGTAGCGCACCACCGTGTCGTAGTCGGCCTGCGTCGGGCCGAAGCGCTCGGTGAACTGCGCCGGCGTCAGGTAGTGGTGGAACATCGGGCTGTCCGGGTCGGACACCGCCTGCGCCAGCGCCTTCAGGCCTTCGCGGTCGCGCACGGGCAGCACGATGTCCAGGTTCATCACCTGCGTCGGGGCGGGGCTGCCCACCATCTGCGCCTCGCCGCCCTGGATGGCCGCGTGGACGTGTTTCGTGTGCGCGCCCTCGGCGTGTGCGGCGCCGGCCAGTGCCAGCGCGGCGGCCAGTGCCAGCGTGGTGGCCAGCGGATTTCCTGCGATTCCCGATCGGATCATTGGCAACTCCAATATGTGCAAGTGAAGGAGCCGGGTTGTGCCCGGAGGCCGCAATATAGGTTTTGAGGCGTGTCGTCGAGAGATATCGGAAACGCTCATCGCGTTTTCCCGCGAGTATGTGGATGTTGCTTGGATGCCAACTTGCGAGGTATTGGAGGCCATGGCCGAAGCAAGCCCCTGCGCTGATCGCGCGCACCTTCGGTGCCTTCGAGATGCGTCGTGGAGGTGCGCGTCACGCCTGGGCACGGCCGAGGGAGCGGCCTGTCGAGGCCGGCGCCCCGTGCCGGCGGTGGATCCCGGCGATTCCATAATCCCGGGCTTGGTGCATTCAAATGCGCGGTGACTGGTTTATTCATCGCCGGCTGGCGCAATCCCCGAATCCGGGTAGGGGTCGCCAAACTGTCGACAAACTGTGCGGAGCCTGAATATCTGATATTCCCGGATGGGCGGCGCGGCCGACTTCGCGGGCCCGCCGCCGGGGCGCGCGACTTGCCGCTTCGTCGGGCCGCCGGCCTCGCCACGACGGGGTCTCGCGACGCGATGTACAAACGGGCAAGCCCTCTTCGATCCCGCATCCCAGGAGTCCTCCATGGCGTCTTCCACGATCACCCTCACCGCCGCCGACGGCTTCCAGTTCCCGGCCTACGTCAGCGAGCCTGCTTCCAAGGCGCGCGGGTCCATCGTGGTGCTGCAGGAGATCTTCGGCGTGAACTCGCACATCCGGAGCGTGGCCGACCGCTTCGCGGCCGCGGGCTACCTCGCGATCGCGCCGGCCACGTTCGAGCGCGCCGAGCGCGGCGTGGAGATGGGCTACGGCCCCGACGACATGAAGCGCGGCAGCGCGCTCAAGGCCGCCATCGAGGCGCTGCCCGCGCCGGGCGTGCTGCAGGACATCCAGGCGGCCGTCGAACGCGCCGGCGAGTCGGGCCGCGTGGGCGTCATCGGCTATTGCTGGGGCGGGCTGCTGTCATGGCGCGCGGCCGCGCAGGTCCAGGGCCTGGCCGCGGCCGTGACGTACTACGGCGGCGGCATGACGATGGGCAAGGAGCCGGACCGCAAGCCCGCCGTGCCGACCCTGTCGCACTTCGGCGAGCTGGACAAGCACATCACGCTCGACAGCGTGAAGGCCTTCGAGCAGAAGCACCCCGAGGTCGAGGTGCACCTGTACGCCGCCGACCACGGCTTCAACTGCGACCAGCGCGGTTCGTACAACGCCGGCGCGGCGGCGACGGCGCTGGAGCGGACGCTGTTCCATTTCGCCAGGCACCTGGGCTGACGACTTAGCGCGACTGATGTACGTTCCGTGCATCCGTAGATACCGTCTCGGGCGTCAAGCCTTGACAGGCCAATCAGCGCGGTAGGGCTGGCCTGTGTGAACGACGCCGAAGCACAATTGCGCGAGCTTATGCATGGCGGCGCCGAGGGCACTCATCTTGGCCTTGCCGCGGGCC
>DATCRO010000273.1:0-5783 GCA_036569025.1 Burkholderiaceae bacterium | reverse complement strand
GGTGCGCTGCTTCCGCCATCCCGGCGTGACGGCGCCGGCCGCGGCCGGCCGCGCCGCCGTGCTGGCCGACGCCTGGACGCCGGAGTTCGCGCGCTGGCTGCAGGCGCACGCCGCCGACGCCGACTGGTTCACGCCGTGGCAACGCCAGGCCCGCCGCGCCGCCGGCGCATGGTCGCCCGACGGCACGGGACGCCACGTCGTCGCGCGCTGGTCGTCGTGGCGCCGCACGTGGCTCCTGCGGCGCCGCGCCGGCGAGGGCGGCGGCCGCCAGGAAGCGCTCCAGCGCGCGAACGGGTGGCTCGCGCGCGACTTCGCGCGTCGGCTGCAATCGCGGCACACGGCGCTGGTCGTCGACCAGGGCCTGCTGGTGCCGCTGGCCGACGCGGGCGTGCTGCAGGGTCGCCACTACGAGGTGCTCGTGCACGCGCTGCCTGCCGGCGAGCTGCAGCGCCGGCTCGACGTCGCGGCGCGCGCCTGGCCGCAGGCGCCGTCCCTGCGTGACTTCCGCGCCGACGTCGGCTTCTGCGACAGCGAGCTGCGCGCGCTGCGCGGCGCGCGCCGGCTCGTCACGCCGCACGCGGACGTCGCGCGCCACCTGCGCGGCCTGGGCCTCGCGCAGGTCGAGTGCCTGGCCTGGATCGCGCCGCCCGCCGATGCGACGCCCGCGCCGCGTCCTGCGCCGGCATCGACCCCGCTGGTCGCCTTCCCCGCGAGCGCGCTGGCCCGCAAGGGCGCGCACGAACTCGCCCAGGCGCTGCGGCAACTGGGTTGGCGGCTGCTGGTGCTGGGCACGCCGTCGCCCGATGCAAGCCTGTGGCGCGGCATCGATGCCGAACACGCCAACTATCGCGATGCGGCGTGGATAGCGCGGGCCGACGTCGTCGCGCTGCCGGCGCACGTCGAGCACGCGCCACGCGCGTTGCTGCGGGCGCTCGCGCACGGGCTGCCGGTGGTGGCGACGGCGGCCTGCGGCCTGCCCGCGGCGCCGGGCTGGCACGAGGTCGCGGCCGGCGACGTGGCGGGTCTCGTGGACGCGTTGCAGGCGGCGCTGGCCGGCGCCCGCACCCGGTACTGAAGCCACGCCGCTCCGGGCGGGCCCGGGTTCCGACGGTGGCTCGCGCGCGGCGCGATCCCTACAATTGCCCCATGCAGTTGTTCGCCGCCGAAGAGGAAGTCTCCGCGCTCGAGGCCTCGCTGTCCGAGCTGCGCGGCGACGAGCGCCTGGCGTCCACCGTCGCCCTCGCCTGGCACCTGCGCCAGCGTGACAGCACGCGCGCCGTGCGACTGGTCAACGGCGTGATGGCGCCGCTCGGCGGCGCATCGCCCCAGGGGTCGACGCCCGTGCCGCACCGCGCCCGCGCCGCGCTGGCCGTATGCGAGGCGAAGTCGCTGCTGTGCGAGTTCGACGCCGCCGAACGCTGGTTGGCCGAGGCGCGCGCGCACCTGGATCCCGTCTCCGACGCGCAGGCCGAGGGCGACGCCTTCCTCGTCGAGAGCCTGCTCGCCAAGACGCGCGGCCAGCGCGAACGCGAGCTTTCGGCCTTCGAGCAGGCGATCGCGTTCTACGCCGCCAGCGGCGCGCCGGAGCGGCTCGCGATCGCTCGCATGTGGGCGAGCTACGAGCGCTCGTTCACGCAGCCCGAGCTCGAATCCACGTTGGGCCTGGAGCCGCCCGGCAAGGCCTGGCCCGCGGCCTGCGTCGCATGGAACGCGCTGTGGAGCGCCGCGCGCGCGCTGGGCCTGTCGTTCCGCAGTCCGTCGACCTCGGCCGCCGTCTTCCAGCACGCCGCCGAACAGGCGCGCCAGGTCGGCATGGTGCGCCTGGAGATCGTGGCCATGATCAACGCCGGCGCCGCGCGCCAGGGCACCGGCGACATGGACATGGCCAGCGACTGCTTCGACCTCGCCGCCACGCGGGCGCGCATGACCGGCTGGCCCACGCTGGTCGGCGCGGCCAACACGCGCCTGGGCGAGCTGCTGCAGACGCTGGGCGCGCTCGATGAAAGCCGCGCGCTGCTCAGCGAGGCCATCCTGCAGCTGTCGGTGGTGCCACGCAGCATGCACGTGGCGATCGCGTGCGCCGCGCTGGCGCAGACGCTGCTCGCGATGGAGCGTCCCGTCGAAGCGCTCGAGCCGATGGGCGAGGCGATCGCCATGTACCGCGAGACGGGCTTTCCCCACAACCTCGCGCTGAACCTGATCTTCCAGGCGCGCGTGCTCGCCGCCGCGGGCCGCGTGGACGAGGCCCTCGCCGTGCTGGCCGAGGCGCAGGAGATGATCGCGCGCCTGGAGCTCGACTCGCTGCGCGTGGGCGTCAGCGACGTGCTCGCCGACCTGCATCACCGCTTCGACCTACCCCCGCCCGTCGGCATGGTCCTGCCCAGCGGTGCTCTCCACTTCGCCGAGGCCACCCTGGCCCAGGGCCTGGCCATCGAGGGCTGGAAGGCGCCGGCGCGGCTGTACGCGTTCCTCGCGGAGCGCTGGGCCGAGGCGGGCGACCATGCCCGCGCGTACGGCCACGCGCGCCAGGCGCTGCAGGCCAAGGAGCAGGAGTCGACCCAGAAGATGAACTACCCGCTGGCGCTCGCGCGGCTGCGCCGGCGCACGACGCGGGCGAGCGACGCCGCGGCCGAGCCGTCGGTGGCGCCGCTGGCGGGCGCCGACCGCGAGCGCCGGCCAGGCGGCAAGTCGCTGACGCCCAAGGAGCGCAGCATCCTGCTGCTGCTCGCGCGCAACTACTCCAACAAGGAGATCGCCAAGGCCATCGCGATGAGCGACGAGACGGTCAAGTGGCATCTGAAGAACCTGTTCAACAAGCTGGGCGCCGGCTCGCGCAAGCACGCCGTCACGCGGGCGCGCACGCTGGGGTTCATCAGCTTCAGCGCCTGAGCGGGCGGCCGCACGGAGTCATGTCCCTCCGTACGCGTTGCGGAACGCCTCGATGATGGCCGTCACGTCCATGCTGTCGTCGAAGCCGTCGCCCACCATGCTGTGGCTCGCCTCGACCCAGCCGTCCAGGCCCCAGGACAGCGCGACGCCGCCGAGATCGATCGCGTCGAACTCCGTGTCGCCGTCGGCGTCGGCGTCGATCACCCACGCGACGCCTTCGGCGAACTGCAGCGGGTCGGCGTTGCTGGTGACGGTCATCGCATGGAAACCCCAGACGCTGTCGGGCGACCAGCCGCCGTCGGGGGTGACGGTGCCGCCGGCGTTGCGGAAGCCGCGGCTGTTGTAGGCGGCGCTGCTGCCGCCGGTCTTCCACGTGACGCTGGTGTCGTTCGTGTTGTGCACCTCGGCGGCCAGGTGCACGGTCGTTCCCATGGCCACGATGGGCATGCGCGTGAAGACGCCGTTGCCGGAATTGTTCAGCGCGGTGCCGCCCGGATGCGCGACGGGGAAGTCGATGCGCACGCGCGGCGTGTCGTCGGCGCTGCCGACGTTGATGGCCGCGAACGCCTTCTTGACGGCATCGACCTCGGGCGTGCCGGGGCCGTAGTCCTCCTCGGCCGCGTTGATGGCCGCGTTGCGCGCGTCGGCGTACCTGGCCAGCGGCATGAGCCACTCGGTCATCGCCGTGTACCAGATGTGCGCCGCATGGTCGTTGCCGATGCCCTTCATGCCGCCGGGCAGGTACGGGCTGTACGAGTCCGAGTCCGGATCCGGCGACGCGCCCTGCGACAGGAAGTAGAAGAAGCGGTTCAGCGGGCCGCTGCTGTAGTGCACGTCCAGGTACTGGATGCCGGCGTACCAGATGTCGGAGCTGACGCCGTCGATGCTCGGGTGGATCATCGAGCGCAGCGGGGCGTCCGAGATCTGCGCGCCCATCAGCCAGTCGGTGCCGGTGTTGGGGATCGCCCAGTCCGGGCCCGTGCGCGTGGCCCAGGCCTCGACCATCGAGCCCATGAAGTCGGACGTCGACTCGTTCAGGCCACCCGACTCGCCTTCGTAGACGAGGCCGTCGGAGTTGGCCGTGACGCCGTGCGTCATCTCGTGGCCGATGATGTCGATCGAGGTGAGCGTGTCCAAGCCGTTCGGGTCGCCCGCCGTGGGCAGGCCCGTGCTCGGGTCGACGCCGGGGTTCTTCGTGCCGTCCGAATAGAACATGCCGAAGACATAGTCGGTCCAGTACGCGTTGTCGTAGTAGTAGCCGTGGTCGTTGACGATGTGCACCACCGAGATCGGCGAGGTGCCGATGTTGTCGATGCCGTTGCGGCCGAAGACGTTCAGGTAGAAGTCCCAGGTCAGCGCCATGCCGTGGTGCGCATCGACCGCCGCGGTCTGGCCGTTGGCGGTCGTCTCGCCGCCGTACGGGAACATCACGAACTGGCGTCCGTCGCCCCAGGTGTCGGTCGGGTTGCCGTCGAACCACCAGTTGTCCTCGACCCAGCTGTCGCCGAAGCCCCCATGCGTCTCGGTGATCGACTGCAGGCCGACGACCGAGATCGGGTTGCCGTCGGGCGCCAGCACCTGGTTGCCCTGGGCGTCGTAGAAGTTGTCGTGCAGGTACGGGTTCCAGCGCGAGCCGCGGGTGCGGTCGATCATCTGGAACGTGCCGTCGGCGTGCATCGTCGTGTCGAGCTTGACGGTGCCGCTGTACTGGCTGTAGCCGGTGCCCACGGCGGCCACGTCGGTGGGCAGCTGCACGGGCGGGTTCATCGGGGCGATGGACTGGCGTCCGTTGCGCACATGCAGGATCGCGCCGGTGCGCGCGTCGACGACGTAGGTCATGTCGCGCACGCCGTCGAGGCGGTTGTTCGCGAACAGGTGCACCTCGTACGCCCAGACGAACGGGTCGGCCGGACGCACGGCCATCACGCTGTTCGCACGGTCGAAGCCATAGCGGTGCGTGGACTCGTTCCAGGCGAGGGCGACGTCGCCGGTGCAGCGCGTCGGGAAGACGACGAGCTCGGCCCTGGGCGGCGCGCTGCGTCCCTGCAGGCCGATCGCGCGCCGCGCGACGGCGATGGCCTGGTCCTGGCTCAGCGTCGGGCTGCCGGCCGGCGCGACGCCGGCCGATGCGGACGTCGCGGCGATGGTCGACTTGCCGGTCTTGTCCGAGCGCACCACCACCTCCGAACCCCAGACGCGATGGCCCTGCCAGGTCTGGCTGGCGCGCACGACCGTCTGGCCGAACTGGTTGACGAGCGAGGTGCGCGCCGCCAGCTCCAGGCCCGAGCGCTCGTGCGCGGCATCGACGGCCTGCGCCACGCGGCGGGCGTCCGGCGCCTGCAGGCGCGTCGCGGCGCCGGCGCACATCGTCAGCAGCGCGAGGCCGACGCCCAGCGCGAGCGGGCGCAGGGGCTGGGGGCAGCGCGGCATGGAAAAGGGAGCGGAGTTCATGGATGCGGGCTCGGGTTGGATGTCACAGGATGCGCGGCGCGCGGCGGTTCGCGGGAAGCAGGGTGCGCGCCGCGGCGGGCGCGGCCGCGGGCAGGGCCGGCGGCGGGCCGGCACGCACCTCGGCGTGGCGGCGCACGCGCAGCAGCGCCAGGGGATAGCTCATCTTCTGGGCCGTCTCGCGCTCCTTGGCGGCGAGCGCGCGGCGCGCGTAGCCGTAGGCGCGCTCGTGGTCGCCGGTGTCGGCCCAGCGCTCGGCCAGGAAGTCCAGCAGCGTCGCGCGCGGGCTCCAGCCGGTCAGGCGCTGGCCGTGCGCGAGCGCGGCTTCGCCGTGATGCAGCGCGGCGGTCGGCAGCGTCATGCCGTCGGGCGGCGCGAGCGCGAAACGGTGATGCAGGTCGGCCTCGGCCTGGTGCAGCACGACGCGCATCGCGTCGAAGCCGCGC
>DATCRO010000272.1:0-3758 GCA_036569025.1 Burkholderiaceae bacterium | reverse complement strand
GGTGGATGGTGACGAGGAAGAACGGGCGGCCGTTGCCGCCGGCCGCCGGCGCGTTGCCGTAGCGCAGCGCGGCGTCGTACATGACGTCGCCGACCTCGACGATCCGGCTGTCGGCCACGCCCTCGGCGCGCAGGTTGTCGGACGCCAGGCGCGACGGCGTGAACAGCACCGCGGAGATGCGATCGGTCACGATGCGGTTGATCTCCTCGGGCATGCGCGTGTTGAACGAGCGCAGGCCGGCCTCGACGTGGGCGATGGGGATGTGCAGCTTGACGGCGGCCAGCGCGCCGGCCAGCGTGCTGTTGGTGTCGCCGTAGACCAGCACGGCCTGCGGCTTCTCGTCCATCAGGCGGCGCTCGATCTCGATCAGCTGCCGGCCGGTCATCTCGCCGTGGGCGCCGCCGCCGATGCCCAGGTTGTAGCGCGGCGCGGGGATGCCCAGCGCGTCGAAGAACGCGTCGGACATGTTGGCGTCGTAGTGCTGGCCGGTGTGGATCATGACCTCCTGGACGCCGACGCGCCGCAGTTGCTCGCTGACCACGGCTGCCTTGACGAACTGGGGGCGGGCGCCGACGACGGAAACGATCTTCTTCATTCTTGGGTCTGGGCTGGAGGCGAGCGCCGGCGCGGGGTTGCACCGGCGGACTGGCCTGGCGCGACCTGGCTGGCCGCAGGAGGGCGCCGCGACGGCGGCCACGAGGTGCGAGCGCACCGGGTGGGGCACGTGCAGCAGGAGGCGGCGGTCAGCAGTTCCGAGGGGCCACAGTTTACCAGTGGCGCGGCCGCCGGCGGGCATCCGCACATGTATTCGAAGGCAGATCGACAGGTGGGCTGCCTATAATTCGCGCCCTTTTGTGCGTTGCGCCACGTCCGCGCCGACGGAACCGCCGGCGGCGGCTCCCGGCGCGCCGCGGTGCGCGCATCGGCCCGGCTGCCGGTGCGGGCCGCGAGCGGCCGCTCAGTGCCGGCGCAGGGAGTCGCGCAGCACGCGCAGGCGCTGCGCCACATGGGGATCGCCGGCCGCCATGCGCCAGCGGTCGCGCACCACCAGTCCGAGCGCGAACAGCAGCAGCGCGGCGACACCCGCCTCGATGGCGATGCGCAGGCGGCGCGGGCCGCTCTTGCGCTCGGCCGGCCGCGCCGGATCGACGACCTGGATCAGCGCGCCTTCCTTGGCCTCGTCGATGCGCGCGAGCTCGTACTGGCGCGCCATCTGGTCGAACAGCGTCTCCTGGTAGCGGAACTCGCGGTACTTGCCGACGTAGTCGGGCTGGTTCGACGCGTCCGGCTTGGTCGAGGCCTCGAGCGCGTCCGTCTTCTGCTGCAGCTCGTCGACGACCGCCTTCTGCTGCAGCACCTCGACGTTCGTCTCGGAGCGCGAGCTGCGCAGCATCTGCAGCTTGACCTGCGCGGTCGTCAGCTGCGCGCGCAGGTTGGCATAGGTCTCGGCGGCGGCCTTGGGCTCGGATTTCAGTGCGCCGATGTCGAAGCCGCTCTGGCCGAGCGCCAGCTGCGCGGCGACCAGGCGGTCCTTGGTCTGCTTGAGCTGCGCCTCGAAGAACATGCGGCGCTGCTGGGCCTCGCTGACCGCCAGCGCGGAGGTCATGCGGCGCAGCTCGGCGACGTAGTCGTTGGCCATGGCCGCGGCGCGCGCGCGGTCGGTGTCCTCGACCGACACCGTGATCAGGCCGTCCTTCTTGCCGATGCGGAAGTCGGAGTGCTTGCCCAGCTCGATGCGGGCCTGCTCGCGCCAGCGCTTGTCGTAGACCTCGAGCAGGTGGTACTTGTCGATCAGGCGGTCGGTCGCGTCGATGCTCGTCATCAGCGAGACCATCTGGTCGGCCGAGCTCTTGCCGCTGCCCGTGGAGATGCCCGCCAGCGCGCCGAGCGACGACAGCGCCGAGGCGGCCGTGTTCTGCTGCTGCGGCGGCAGGAAGGTGACGCTCGACGAGTACGTCGGCTTCACGAGGAACGTGGCGCCGGCGGCGAGAAGGGCGGCCACGACGGGCACGACCAGCAGCGAGCGCCAGCGCGAGGTCAGCGGCAGCAGCAGGTCGACGATGTCGGCCCGGCGCGGCGCGGCCGGCGCGGGCGCCGCCGCGGCGGGGTCGGCGGCGGGGGCGGCGCCGAGGTGCGGATCGGTCATCGGATGTTCAGTGCGTTGATGCCGGCGATGCCGAGCCCGAACTGGTACAGGATCTGCGTCCAGTCCTTGGCGTCCTGCACGAAGGTGGACTTGTCCAGTTCCTCCGGCACGAAGATGGCGTCGCCCGGATAGATGATGGCGTCGCGGAACTCGTTGCCCGAGTGCCAGAACGAGCTGCCCTGCAGGGCGCTCACGACCGAGCCGTTGGCGCGGATCAGGAACATGCTGTGCTTGTCGGCGCCGCGCGTCGGGCCGCCGGCCAGGTGCAGGTACTGCTCGGTGGTGCGGCTCGGCTTGAACGCGAAGCTGCCGGCGTTGAAGACGCTGCCGAACACGCCGACCGACGAGTCGCGGCCGGGCACGGTGATGCTGTCGCCGTCCTCGAGCGGGAAATCGGGCAGGGCCGTCGCTTCGGGATCGATCTCCAGCACGATGCGGCCGCTGGGCTTGAGCTCGCGCAGGCGTTCGAGCAGCCGCTGGTTGGAGGCGGCCGACGCCGCGCGCGCGGTCGCTTCCTCGGTGGTCGACACGCGCGTCGTGGAGGTCTTGGCCATCGACGTCTCGAGCTCGCGGATCGCGCGGTCGTAGTTGGCCTGCTGGGTCTTGCGCACGGAGCGGCGCGTGAACTCGGTGCCGAACGGATAGGCCGCCTGCGTCAGGCCGCCGGCCACGCGCACGGCGTCGGCCGAGGTGCTGCCCGGCGGCAGGACGTAGTCGCCTGGCATGGCGACCTCGCCCTCGATGTGGATGCGCTCGTTCTGCTTGAGCTTGGGCAGCGCGGCGCTCACCGCGCTGTAGGCCCAGACGACGTCGCCGTTGGAGACCGTGTCGCCGGCGTGCTGGGGCAGCGGCAGGTCGCGCACGCGGCCGCCGTGCCGGTCGGCCAGGCGTTCGATGGAGACGCGGCTGGCGTCGGCCACGGACGTGAAGCCGCCCGCCATCTGCAGCGCGTCGGCCAGCGTCTCGCCCGGCTTGAGCTCGAAGATCGCCTGCTGGTTCACGCTGCCCAGCACCGCCACCTGCGCGCCGATCGGGCCGATGTAGACGATGTCGTCCGGCTGCACCAGCGTGTCGACGCGGCGGTCGTCCTTGAGCAGCACGTCGTAGAGGTCGAAGCGCGCGATCTCCTTGCCGCCGCGGTTCAGGCGGACGTCGCGGAAGCTGCCGGCCGCCGACGGGCCGCCGGCGCGCATGATGACGTGCAGCAGCGACGACAACCCGTTGACCGCGATGCTGCCGGGGCGCCGCGCGTAGCCGTTGACGAACACGCGGATCGCGCGCACCGCGCCCATCGTGGCGGTCAGCTGGAAGTTGTGGAACTGCTGGCCGACCTGGCGCGTGATGGCCGGGGCCAGCTCCGAGTAGTGCAGGCCGCCGACGTTGATCGCGCCGACGCGCGGGATCGAGATCGTGCCGGCGCGCGACACCGTCAGGCGCAGGTCGGCGTCGAGCGCGCCCCAGATCGTCACCGCGACCTCGTCGCCCGGCTTGATCACGTAGTCGGCCGGCACCGTGGGCAGCGGGTCGGTGGCGCTGGCACCGACGGCCGGGTCGGTCAGCAGCGACGCGCCGAAGCGGCGCACCGGCTCGCCGCCGTTGGTCAGGCCCAGGC
>DATCRO010000271.1:0-3545 GCA_036569025.1 Burkholderiaceae bacterium | reverse complement strand
CCCGGAGACGCTGGACAACCTGCTCGAGGAGATCACCGACCGTTTCGGCAAGCTCCCGCCGCAGGGCCAGACGCTGTTCGACACGCACCGCCTGCGGCTGCTGGCCAAGAGCTACGGCGTGATCAAGGTCGATGCCAACCCGAAGGTGATGAACGTCACCTTCCGCCCCAATCCGCCGATCGACCCGATGCGCATCATCGAGCTGGTGCAGAAGAACAAGAGCGTGAAGCTGGCCGGCAACGACCGCCTGCGCATCGACCGCGAGATCGCCGAGCCGCGCGACCGCGCGCAGTACGTGCGCGACCTGCTGCGCTCGCTGGGTCCGCCGACGGTGGCGGCCTGATCAGCGGGCGCCGCCGCGCGGCATCAGCGCGTCCTGGTAGGCGAGCGCGATCTCCTTGGACTTGGCCTCGGCCAGCGCCTGCAGCTCGCGGCCCAGCGAGGCCACCTTGTCGGGGTGGTACTGGCTGATCAGGCGCCGGTAGGCCTCGCGGATCTGCTCGACGCTCGCGTCGGGCGGCAGCGCCAGCACCGTCGTCCAGTGCGGCGGCGCAGGGTCGGCCGCGGGCGTCGGTGCGGGCGCGGGCGCGGGCGCGGCGTTCTTGGCGGGCGGGTCGCGCAGGAACAGGTGCACCACGGCGTAGCCCACGAGGGCGCCAGCGCCGGCCCTCGAAAACCCTCGCCCTGGCGGCCCGGAAGCCCACCGGTGGCGCATGCCGTGAGCCAGTGGAGCGGCGACAATCGCCGCATGAATCCGGCCTCCCCCACTCCCGTCATCGTCTTTGCCGTGCTGTTCGTCCTCGGAGCCGTCGCCTGCGTGGCCGTGAGCCTGCTGCTGGCCCGCCGCGGCCAGGGGACGCCCGACGCCGCGGCGGCCGAGGCCGGCCACGCCGCGCAGCTGGAGCTGGCCCAGTTGCGCGAGCGCCTGCGCGCCACCGAGCAGGCCGCGGCCGCGTTGCAGGCCGACCTCGAACGCAGCCGCGGCGAGATGCGCGCGGCCCGCGAGGAGCTGGCCACGGCCCAGGAGACGGTGCTGCGCGCCGCCGCCGGCGAGGCGCAGAAGAACCAGCAGGTCGCGTCGCTGCACGAGCGCGTCGCCGACCTCGAGCAGAAGGCGCGCGACACCGCCGCCCAGCTCGACGCCCGCAACGTCGCACTGCAGGCGGCGCACGCCGAGCTCGCCCACGCGCGCACGCGCGCCGACGCGGAGCGCGCGAGCGCGCAGGAGAAGCTGCAACTGCTCACCGAGGCCAGGACCGAGCTGTCCAACCAGTTCAAGGCGCTGGCGAGCGAGATCCTCGAGGAGAAGGCCAAGCGCTTCGCCGAGCAGAACCAGCAGAACCTGGGTACCCTGCTCGATCCGCTGCGCATGCAGCTGAACGAGTTCAAGGGCAAGGTCGAGGAGGTCTACGTCAAAGAAGGCCAGGAGCGCTTCGCGCTGACCGAGCAGGTCAAGCAGCTGATGGAGCTGAACAAGACCCTCAGCAACGACGCCAACAACCTCACCAAGGCGCTCAAGGGCCAGGCCAAGACGCAGGGCAACTGGGGCGAGCTGATCCTGGAGCGCGTGCTGGAGGCCTCCGGCCTCGAGAAGGGCCGGGTCTTCCATGTGCAGGTGAGCCAGCGCGACGCCGAAGGCAACCTGCTGCAGCCCGACGTCGTGATCGACCTGCCGCAGGATCGCAAGATCGTGGTCGACGCCAAGGTGTCACTGGTCGCCTACGACCAGTACGCCAACGCCGAATCCGACGAGAGCCGTTTGCTCTCCGCGCGGGCCCACCTCGATTCGGTGCGCGCGCACATCAAGGGCCTGTCGGCGAAGAACTACCAGGCGCTGTACGGCGTGAAGTCGCTCGACATGGTGGTGATGTTCGTGCCGATCGAGCCGGCGTTCATGCTGGCGGTCACCAGCGACGAATCGCTGTTCATGGAGGCCTGGCAGCGCAACGTGCTGCTGGTCAGCCCGTCGACGCTGCTGTTCGTCGTGCGCACCATCGCCCACCTGTGGCGCCAGGAGGCGCAGACGCGCAACGCGCAGGACATCGCCAAGCGCGGCGCCGAGCTCTACGACAAGCTCGCCGCGTTCGTCGGCGACCTGCAGAAGGTGGGCGCCAAGCTCAAGGACGCGCAGTCGGCGTACGAGGACGCGGAGAAGCGCCTGTCCACCGGCAAGGGCAACGTCATCCGCCAGGCGGAGATGCTCAAGGATCTCGGGGTGAAGTCCACCAAGGCGCTGCCCGGCACGCTGGTCGACGCCTCGGGCGCGCGCGACGACGTGGCCCCGCCGCCTGCCGGCCTGCCGCCATCGTTGTCGCTGTTCGACGAAGCGCCGGATCCCGAGGCGCCGCTGAACTGAAGGCGCAGCGATCGGCCTCGGGCAGCGTCAGGCATCGTCATCGTCGTCCCGGCGGCGATGCGCGGCAGATGCCTGACGCCGGTTTCGAACGCCTCGCCCTAGGCCTGCCCCGCGCCCATCGACGCCGGCGCGGCCATCGCGCGCATCAGGATCTTGCCCACGGTCGCATGCACGTCGTCCGGATCGGTCGGCTTGACCAGATGCGCGGCGAAGCCGGCGGCCATCGAGCGGGCCACGTCCTCGGCGCTGCCGAAGCCGCTCAGCGCGATCAGCGGGACGCGCGCCGACAGCGCCGGGCCCAGGGCCAGGCCCGAGCCGTCGGGCAGGCCCAGGTCCGTGACGATCACGTCGAACGCGCCGCCCTGCCCCGCGGCCATCGCGGCGCGCAGGTTGGCCGCGTGCGTGACCTCGTAGCCCATGAACTCGAGCGACATCGACAGGGCGCAGGCGGCGTCCTCGTTGTCCTCGACCAGCAGCATGCGCAGCGGGCGCGACGCGCCGCTGTGGGGCGCGGGGGCGGGCGGCCGGTCGGCGGCGACGTCGGGCGCCTCGATGGTGTCCAGCCGCAGCGTGAACGTGGCGCCGCGGCCCGGCCCCTCGCTGCTGGCGGACAGCTCGCCGCCGTGCCCCTGCACCAGCGCCTGCGCGATCGCCAGGCCCAGGCCCAGGCCGCCGAACTGGCGCGCGACGTCGTCGCCGGCCTGCTCGAACGCCGAGAAGATGGTCCCCAGCGCGCCCGGCTCGATCCCGATGCCGTCGTCGATGCAGCGCAGGCGCAGCCGCGCGTCGTCGGCGTCGTCGTCGACCGCGATGCGGATGTGGCCGCCGGCCGGCGTGAACTTGACCGCGTTGCGCACCAGGTTCCACAGCACCTGCTGCAGCCGCGCGGCGTCGCCGTCGACGATGCCGCGACGGGCGTTCCAGTGCACCGCGAGGTCGATCTGCTTCTCGTCGACGGTCTCCTGCACCATCTCGACGACCGCGTCGATGATCTTGCGCATGTCCACCGGCGCGCGCCGCAGCGACAGCTTGCCCTCGGAAATCGCAGTCAGATCGAGCAGGTCCTCGATCAGGCGAGCCTCCAGCAGCACGTTGCGCCGGATCATCGGCAGCAGCTCCGACAGCTCCGGCGGCACCGCGACGTTCTTCTGCAGCGTCTGGGCCGCCGCGGCGATCGGCAGCAGCGGCG
>DATCRO010000270.1:0-2715 GCA_036569025.1 Burkholderiaceae bacterium | reverse complement strand
GGTGCCGGTCCGTCACGCCTGCGCGCTGGAGGGCCTGGCCCGCCTGGACGCGCTCTTCGCGAAGGAACCGACATGATGATCTGGCTGCAGGGCGGCGCTGGCGCGGACCGTCTCGGCGGACTCGGCGCCGAGGACGGCATCCTGCGCGCCGCCGAGCTCGACGGCGCGGCGGAACTCGACGCGCTGCGCCGCGCGATGGAGGAGCAGCGCGATGCGGTCCTGGCGCAGGCCCGCGGCCAGGCGCTGGCGCTGGTGAACGACGCGCGCGACGAGGCCGCCCGCCTGCTCGCCGCCGCGCGCGCCGACGCCGAGCGCCTGCGGGGCGAGGCCTGCGAAGCCGGCCGGCGCCAGGCGGCGCTCGAATGGCATGAGCGCCAGACGGTGCAGGCGATCGACAACGCGCAGGTGCTGCGCGGCATGCACGAGAAGCTGGCGACCATCGTCACCGGCGCCGTCGAGCGCATCGTCCACACCGAGGAACGGGCGGCGCTGTACCAGCGCGCGCTGCGCAGCGTGCGCAGCTTCGCGCGCGGCGCCAGCACGCTGGCCCTGCGCGTCAGCGCCGACGACCATGCCCATGCGCGCGCCGCGCTGGATTCGCTCAAGGCGCTGCAGACCCAGGGGCTTCACATCGAGGTCAGCGTCGACCCGTCGCTGCGGGCGGGCAGCTGCGTGTTCGAGTCGGAGGTCGGCATCCTCGATGCGAGCCTGCAGACGCAACTCGACGGCCTGCGCGCGGCGATGGACCGCGCGGTGCGCAAGGCGCTGTCCAGCAGCCTGCCGCTGGCCGATGCCGACGACCAAGAAGCACCCGAACACGGCCTCGATGACGGACCGGGCGACGGCATCGGCGATCGCGGCATCGAGGCCCAGGCCCACGCGTCCTTCGGATTCCCGCACACGGACGCGGATGCGCGGGCCGATGCCGATGACGCCGAGGACATCCTTCACGCGCACGACCTCGCCGAACACTGAACCAGGAGCGCCGATGAAGGCATTGCAGGGATTCACCGACCTGATGGAGGCCGAGCTGGCCTCGGCCACGATGGTGGGACGCACCGGCAAGGTCACCGAGGTGATCGGCACGCTGATGCGGGTGAGCGGCCTGGACGCGCGGCTGGGCGAGTTGTGCGAGGTGCTCGACGACGACGGCGGCGTGCTGCAGACGGCCGAGGTGGTGGGCTTCGCCGGCGGGCGCAGCATCCTCTCGCCGTTCGGATCGATCCTGGGCGTGCGCGGCGGCACCCGCGTCGTCGGCCTGGGCCAGGTGCTGTCGGTGCCGGTCGGCGAGGCGCTGCTGGGCCGCGTGATCGACAGCCTGGGCCGGCCGATCGACGGCAAGGGCCCGGTGCGCACGACCGAATCGCGCCCGGTGTTCGCGCTGCCGCCCACGCCGATGGAGCGCGAGATGATCGAGCGCCCGCTGCCGACCGGGGTCAAGGTGATCGACGGCCTGATCACCTTGGGCGAAGGTCAGCGGATGGGCATCTTCGCGCCCGCCGGCGTCGGCAAGTCCACCCTGATGGGCATGCTGGCGCGCGGCACGCAGTGCGACATCAGCGTCATCGCGCTGATCGGCGAGCGCGGCCGCGAGGTGCGCGAGTTCATCGAGCTCATCATGGGCGAGGCCGGCATGGCGCGCTCGGTGGTGGTGTGCGCGACCTCGGACCGCTCGTCGAGCGAGCGCGCCAAGGCGGCGCATGTCGCCACCGCGGTGGCCGAGTACTACCGCGACCAGGGCCTGAAGGTGCTGCTGATGATGGACTCGCTGACCCGCTTCGCGCGGGCGCAGCGCGAGATCGGCCTGGCGGCGGGCGAGCCGCCGGCGCGGCGCGGCTTTCCGCCGTCGGTGTTCGCCGAGATCCCGCGGCTGCTCGAGCGCGCCGGCATGGGCGCGCGCGGATCGATCACCGCGCTCTACACCGTCCTGTACGAGGACGAGGGCGGCAACGACCCGATCTCCGAGGAGGTGCGCGGCATCCTGGACGGCCACATGATCCTCTCGCGCAAGATCGCCGCGCGGAACCAGTACCCGGCGATCGACGTGCTGGGCAGCCTGTCGCGGGTGATGTCGCAGATCGTTCCCAAGTCGCATCAGGCGGCCGCGGGCCACCTGCGGGCGCTGATGGCCAAGTACGACGAGATCGAGCCGCTGGTGCAGATGGGCGAGTACAAGCCCGGCAACGACGCGCTCGCCGACGAGGCCATGCGCAAGCTGCAGCCGGTGCGCGAGTTCCTGTGCCAGGCCACCGACGACCTCTGGGCCTTCGACCGCACGCTGGGGTCGCTGGGCCAGGTTGTGGCGGGATGAGGAAGGCACGCGCGTCCGCGACGCGCAGGCCGATCGCGCGCCCTGCCCCGCTGGTCCTGGGGCCGGGCCGTTTCAACGATCCGGAGTGACCCGATGAATGCACGCCTTCGCCGCTATCACCCCCTTCGCGCCGAGCGCCACGGCCGGCACACCGCGCTCGCGATCGCGCTGCTCGCGCTGGGCGCCGGCCTGACCGGCTGCGCCTCGCGCCGCCCACCGCCGGAACCGCCGGCCGTCGTCGCGCCGGCGATGGCGCCGTTGCCGCCGGCCCCTCCGCTCGACGTCAGGGACGGCCACGTCTGGTCACCCGACATCGCGGCAGTGGCGCGGGAGCTGCAGCAGCTGGCGCTGGACAACGGCCAGGTGGAGGTGATGCGCACGGCCGGCAACCAGGTGCGCGTGCG
>DATCRO010000269.1:0-3727 GCA_036569025.1 Burkholderiaceae bacterium | reverse complement strand
GGTCAGGCCTGATCCCGATCCCCCGGGCCAACCTTGCCCCTCATTCGCTCGACGAAGGCTTGGTCGCCGAGGTAGAGACCGTGATGCAGCGACTCGTCCCAGAGTCGCACGCCGCGTCCCGCAGCGACCCAATCGGCGTAGCGTCGACGAGCCGTTCGAAGCGCGTCGCACGAAGGGGTCGCGCGTCCGGTCAACACGCCATGCAGTTCGTCCGTGGCGAGCCACGCCGGGACCGGTGCGCGGCCAACATGTGCCGCGTAGCTGGACCATCGCCATTGCAATGGCGATGCAACCAAGCCAGCACGCACGGGGTTCAAATCCACGTAGCGACACGCTTCGAGCAGATGGCTGTCGCGATCCACGACGATGGCCTTGAACCGGCCCTCCAGCAGGTGGCCGCAGCGCTGGTGGCGTCGGTTGACGGATTGGCAGAAGCCGCTGTTGATGCGTTGCATCAGCTTGGACAGGTTCGACTGGTGCGTCTGGAGGACGAGGTGGTAGTGGTTGCCCATGAGGCAATAGGCGAATGCGCGGGCGTTTCCTTCCTCCAGGGCGCGGGCGATGTACTTGAGCAAGGCTCCTCGATCGAGATCGTCCAGGAAGATGGTGCCTTGCTGCACACCGCGCGCGGTGACGTGGTAGAGGGCGCCAGGATATTGGAGACGGGTGGGGCGGGGCATGGCGTCAGGCTAGCGGACTTGCCAGACCGTCGGGGTGCGCGGATCGCCCGATTTTCGGCACCGAATGCGCCGGTGAGAGATCTCGTGGGATCGAGGTCAGGCCTGGCCCCCGTCCGCGAACGCCGCAGCCGCCCTGATCAGCGCTGCAGCGCGGACGGTGGATAGGCCAGACCCCTCCGGCTTCGGTGCGTCGCTGCCCAATTCCTCCCCACCACCACCTCGGTCTCGGATTTCCCCTTAAGGTATCGCCTCCAACCCCGCTTCCGATCCCCGCCCCTGATGCCCTCGCTCTCGTCCCCCAAGCTCCCGCCGCTGTCCATCCTCGATCTCGTCCCCGTGCAGCAAGGTTCGACGCCCGGCGAGGCGCTGCGCAACAGCCTGGCGCTCGCAAAGCACGCCGAGCAGCTGGGCTACACGCGCTACTGGGTGGCGGAGCACCACAACATGACGGGCATCGCCAGCGCGGCGACGTCGGTGGTGATCGGCTTTCTTGCCCAGGGAACGTCGAAGATCCGCATCGGCTCGGGCGGCATCATGCTGCCCAACCACTCGCCGCTGGTCATCGCCGAGCAGTTCGGCACGCTGGCGTCGCTGTACCCCGGCCGCATCGACTGCGGCCTCGGCCGCGCGCCCGGCACCGATCCGACGACGGCGCGGGCGCTGCGGCGCGACCCGCGCGCGGCCGACACCTTCCCCGAGGACGTGCAGGAATTGCAGGCGCTGTTCCAGCCCGTGCGGCCGGGCCAGGCGGTGCAGGCCTTTCCCGGCGCGGGGTTGGACGTGCCGGTCTGGATCCTCGGCTCGAGCACCTATGGCGCGCAACTGGCCGCCGCGCTGGGCCTGCCGTACGCGTTCGCGTCGCACTTCGCGCCCGACGCGCTCACACAGGCGATGGAGCTCTACCGCCACCTGTTCAAGCCGTCGGAGCAGTTGCGCGCGCCGTATGCGATGGCCGGCGTCAACGTGGTCGTGGCCGACACCGACGCCGAGGCGAGACGCCTGTTCACCACGCACCAGCAATCGTTCGCGAACCTGCGCCGCGGCCGGCCGGGGCCGCAGCAGCCACCGATCGACGACATCGACGCGTACTGGTCGCCCGCCGAGAAGCAGATGGCCGAGAGCATGCTCGCGTGCTCCATCGTCGGCTCGCCCGACACCGTGCGCCACGGGCTCGAGCGCTTCGCGGCGTACAGCGGTGGCGACGAGCTGATGGTGGTGTCGGCGATCTTCGACCCGGCAGCGCGCCGGAAGTCGTACAGCATGCTGGCGCAGATCGCGGGTCTCGCGCCGCGATGATGCCGCGCTGCGTTCGTTTTGGCGGGTCGCGCCTTCGGCCAACCCGCGCTGCAAAAGCCGTGCGCCGCAGGGCGGGTCAGCCGCAGCCGTAACCCGCCATTGGCCGGCGTCGCGACCGGGCTGCGGGATATCCACGCCCCGCTCCCTGCATCGCGCGGCCTAAAGTCCGCTCCATGGACGACACCGAACGCGGCAGCGCCGCCACGCCCTGGAGCGCCATCATCATCGGCGCCGGCTTCGGCGGCCTGGGCATGGCCATCGCGCTGCGGCGTGCGGGCGTGGACGACATCCTGCTGCTGGAGAAGGGCCGCGACGTCGGCGGCGTCTGGCGCGAGAACACCTACCCGGGCGCGGCCTGCGACATCCCGTCGCACCTGTACTCGTTCTCGTTCGAGCCCAACCCGCAATGGACGCGCCGGTATTCGCCGCAGGCCGAGATCCTTGCCTACCTGCGCCACTGTGCCGACAAGTACGGCGTGCGCGAGAAGATCCGCCTCGGCTGCGAAGTCGCCTCGGCCACGTTCGACGAGGCGAGTGCGTCGTGGCACGTCGAGTGGACGGACGCGGCCGGGCAGCCGCGCACCGGCCACGCCCGCGCGCTCGTGAGCGCCGTCGGGCTGCTGACGCGGCCGATCATCCCGGCGTTGCCCGGCCTGGCCGACTTCGCCGGCCCCGTGTTCCATTCGGCGCAGTGGAACCACGACGTCGACCTGCGCGGCAAGCGCGTCGCGGTCGTCGGCACCGGGGCGTCGGCGATCCAGTTCGTGCCGGAGCTGGCGCGCATCGCGTCGCGGCTGACGGTGTTCCAGCGCACGCCGCCATGGATCCTGCCACGCGGCGACCGCGGCTATTCGGAGGCCGAGCGCCGGCGCTTCACGCGCTGGCCGTGGCTGATGGCGGCGCATCGCGCGTGGCTGTACGTGCAGCACGACGGCCGTGCGCTGGGCTTCACGCGCCTGCCCTGGCTGATGGACATCGTCGGGGCCGCGCCCGCGCGCAAGCTGCTGCGCCGGCAGGTCGCCGACCCCGGGCTGCGCGATCGCCTGACGCCGCGCTACACGATCGGCTGCAAGCGCGTGCTGATCTCCGACGACTGGCTGCCGACGTTCGCCCAGCCCCATGTCGAACTCGTCACCGACGCCATCGAAGCCGTCACGCCCGCGGGCGTGCGCGTCGCGGGCGGGCGCGAGGTCGAGGCCGACGCCATCGTGCTGGGCACGGGCTTCGCCGCGCACCAGTTCCTCGCGCCGATGACGATCCGCGGCCGCGGCGGACGCACGCTCGACGAGGCCTGGGCGGACGGCGCCAAGGCCTGGCTGGGCATCAGCGTCCCCGCCTTCCCGAACTTCTTCATGCTGTACGGCCCCAACACCAACCTCGGCCACAGCTCGATCGTCTTCATGCTCGAGTGCCAGGTCGCGCACGTGATGCGCTGCCTGCGCAGGCGCGGCGACGCGCGCGGCAGCGCCATCGAGGTGAGGAGCGCGCCGTTCGAGCGCTACAACGCGAAGTTGCAGCGGCGCATCCGGGGCACGGTGTTCACCGGCTGCGGCAACTGGTACGTCGACCCGCAGGGCCGCCACACGGTCAACTGGCCGGGCTTCACCACAGGCTACCGCTGGCTCACGCGGCACGCCGGGCTGTCGGCCTACGAGGTGCGCTGAGCCTGCGCCGCGCGTTCGCGCTCGCGCGCGCGCAACCGCGCCGTCGACGCCCACACGTGCTCGTGGTCGAACGCCGAGGCCATCGCG
>DATCRO010000268.1:0-3806 GCA_036569025.1 Burkholderiaceae bacterium | reverse complement strand
CTGGTGGAACATCACGCAGAACGGGATGGAGCGCACGCCGAAGGCCTGGCTCAGCTGGCCGGCGATCTCGGGCTGCTCGTCGCTGTTGAGCTTGGCGAGCTTGAAGCGGCCCTCGTAGGCGGCCTCGAGCTTCTCCAGGATCGGGCCCAGGCTGCGGCACGGGCCGCACCACGGCGCCCAGATGTCCAGGAGGATGGGCTGGCGCATCGAATCCTGCAGCAGGTCGTTCTCGAAATTCTGGAGGGTGATGTCTATCATGTGGGGCTCTGCCTTGCCCCCGGCTAAAATCGCTGTTTTACCGGGAGTGATTCTTGAATAGTGCCTCGCCTGTGGTCGGCGTCGTCATGGGGTCGGCCAGCGACTGGGAGACGATGAAGGCGGCTGCCGACATTCTCGCCGAGTTCGCCATTCCCTTCGAAGCGCGCGTCGTCTCTGCACACCGCATGCCCGACGACATGTTCGCCTATGCGGAAGGCGCCGTCGCGCGCGGCCTGCAGGCCATCATCGCGGGCGCCGGCGGCGCCGCGCACCTGCCCGGCATGCTGGCCGCCAAGACGGTCGTGCCCGTGCTGGGCGTGCCGGTGGCCAGCCGCCACCTGAGCGGCGTCGATTCGCTGCACTCCATCGTCCAGATGCCCAAGGGCGTGCCCGTGGCCACGTTCGCGATCGGCGCCGCCGGCGCCGCCAACGCGGCCCTGTTCGCGGTGGCGCAGCTGGCCACGCGCGACGAGGCGCTGCGCGGCCGGCTCGAGGCCTTCCGCGCGAAGCAGACCGAGGCCGCCCGCGCGATGACGCAGGAGCTCAAGTGAGCGGTTCCCCGACCCGCCGCGCGCTGCCGCCCGGCGCCACGCTGGGAGTGCTCGGCGGCGGCCAGCTGGGCCGCATGTTCGTGCACGCCGCGCAGACGCTGGGCTTCGACACGCTGGTGCTCGACCCCGATGCGCACAGCCCCGCCGGCGCCGCCGCCCACGCCCAGCTGTGCGCGCCCTACGACGACGAGCGCGCGCTGGCCGAGATGGCCGGTCGCTGCGACGCCGTCACCACCGAGTTCGAGAACGTGCCGGCGCCGTCGCTGGCCTCGCTGGCGCAGGACATCCCCGTCGCGCCGTCGGCCGACGCCGTGGCCATCTGCCAGGACCGCGCCGCCGAGAAGGCCCACTTCGGCCGCGCCGGCGTGCCGTGCGCGCCGCATGCGGTCATCGAGACCGCCGCTCAGCTCGCGGCCGTGCCCGACGACCTGCTGCCCGGCATCCTCAAGACGGCCCGCCTGGGCTACGACGGCAAGGGCCAGGTCACCGTGGTCGACCGCGCCGCGCTGGCCCGGGCCTGGGCGCAGCTGCGCAACGTCCCCTGCGTGCTCGAGAAGCGCCTGCCGCTCGCCTACGAGCTGAGCATCATCGTGGCGCGCGGCGCCGACGGCCAGGTCGTCACGCTGCCGGTGCAGCAGAACCTGCACCGCGGCGGCATCCTCGCGCTGACCACCGTGCCCGCGCCCGACGTCACGCAGTCGCAGTCGGACCAGGCCATCGCGCGCGCGACGGCCATCGCCGAGTCGATGGGCTACGTCGGCGTGCTGTGCGTCGAGTTCTTCGTGCTGCAGGACGGCTCGCTGGTGGCCAACGAGATGGCGCCGCGCCCGCACAACTCCGGCCACTACAGCATCGACGCGTGCGACCTGTCGCAGTTCGAGCTGCAGGTGCGCACCCTGGCCGGCCTGCCGCTGGTCACGCCGCGCCAGCACTCGCCGTGCGAGATGGTCAACCTGCTGGGCGACCTGTGGTTCGAGGACGGCCGCGAGCGCGAGCCCGACTGGGGCGCGCTCCTGGCGCTGCCTGGCATGCACCTGCACCTTTACGGCAAGAAGCAGGCGCGCCCGGGCCGCAAGATGGGCCACCTGACCGTGACGGCCGCCACGCCCGCGCTCGCCCGCGAGCGCGCGAACGCGGCCGCGGCCGTGCTGGGGCTGCAAGGGTTCTGATGGCCATCGTCAGCGGCAACGACCCGGCGGCCCTGCAGCGCGCCGCGGCCGAACTGGCCGCGGGCGAGCTCGTCGCGTTCCCCACCGAGACGGTCTACGGCCTGGGCGCGCGTGCCGACGACGACGCCGCGGTCGCGAAGATCTTCGCGGCCAAGGGGCGGCCGGCCGACCATCCGCTGATCGTGCACGTGCGCGACGTCCCCGGCGCGCAGGCGTTCGCCCGCGAGTGGCCCGAGACCGCGCGCAAGCTGGCCGACGCGTTCTGGCCGGGCCCGCTGACGGTGATCGTGCCACGCCGCGAGGGCATCGGCACGGCATCGGCCGCGGGACAGGATTCCATCGGCCTGCGCTGCCCGGCGCATCCGGCCGCGCAGGCGTTGCTCGAGGCGGCGGCCGCGCTCGGTGTCGCGGGCGTCTCCGGCCCGAGCGCCAACCGCTTCGGCCGCATCAGCCCGACCACCGCCGCGCACGTGTTCGAGGAGTTCGGCGACGCGATGACCATCGTCGACGGCGGCGAGTGCGACGCCGGCATCGAGTCGGCCATCGTCGACTGCAGCCGCGGCGCGCCCGCGCTGCTGCGACCGGGCGTGCTCACGCGCGAAAGCATCGAGGCGGTGCTCGGACAGCCGCTGCGCCAAGCCGGCCGCGACGCTCCGCGCGCCTCGGGCACGCTCGAGGCGCACTACGCGCCGCGCGCCAAGCTGCGCCTCATGCCCGCCGACCAGTTGCGCGTCGCGCTGGGCGTGCTCGCGAAATCGACCGTTAACCCGGTCGCTGTATATTGCCGCACCGTCACGCCCGACCGCTCGGTGCGTGCCAGCCGCACGATGCCGGACGATCCGGTGGCCGCCGCGCACGAACTGTTCGCATCTTTACGGGAACTCGACAGTACGGGCGCCAGTCTGATCTGGGTCGAGTCGCCCCCCGATGCCCCCGAATGGGACGGCGTGCGCGACCGACTGCAGCGCGCGGCCGCCGCATGACAACCCAGGGAGCCCGGCGCGCGCCGCCGGAACCGAGAACATCCATCAGGAGAACGAATGCTTTTCAATGAACGCCTGCGCCGCATCGCGTCGCGATCGGTCGCGGGACTGGTCGCCGTCGGCGCGCTCGTCGCGCTGGCCTCGTGCGGTGGCGGCACCTACCAGCAACAGGCATTCGTGCCGGCGCGCATCCTGTCGTTCGGGGACGAGAACAGCCGCATGGAAGGCTCGCAGGGCCTGAAGTACAGCATCAACGGCATCTCCCAGTCGACGCTCCAGGTCGACTGCACGCTGAACCCGATCTGGAACGAGGTGATCGCGACCTCGTACGGCCTGGTCTACCAGCGCTGCAACATCAACGCGAACTTCGAGACCAACGCGATCGACCTGACCACCGTCGGCGCCACCGTCGACGACGTCGCGAGCAGCGTGGCCGCGTTCACGGCCGGCGACACCTTCAACGGCAACGACCTCGTCACGCTGTGGGTCGGCATGCACGACGTGCTCAACGAGTACAAGTCCAACGCGACCGGCGACGAGACGGTGCTGCTGCAGGACATGAAGACGCAGGGCATCAAGCTGGCCAGCATCGTCAACCAGATCGAGGCTTCCGGCGCCAAGGTGATCGTGCTGACGATCCCCGACATGAGCGACTCGCCGTTCGCCTACACCGAATCGCTCAAGGGCGACTTCGACCGCATGAAGCTGCTGCAGGACATGAAGGAGCAGGGCATCAAGCTGGCCAACCTCGTCAACCAGATCGAGGCCAGCGGCGCCAAGGTGATCGTGCTGACCATCCCCGACATGAGCGACTCGCCGTTCGCCTACACCGAATCGCTCAAGGG
>DATCRO010000267.1:0-8946 GCA_036569025.1 Burkholderiaceae bacterium | reverse complement strand
AGGCGCGCGACTGGCTCGCGCAGGGCCACGCCGTCTGGCTGGTGACGGTGCTCGAGACCTGGGGCTCCGCCCCGCGGCCGCCCGGCGCGCTGCTCGCGCTGCGCGACGACGGCCCGGTCGTCGGCTCGGTGTCCGGCGGCTGCGTCGAGGACGACCTGATCGACCGCGTGCGCCACGGCGAGCGCGTCGCGGCGCCGGCGCTCGTGTCGTACGGCGTCACGCGCGAGGAGGCCGCGCGCTTCGGGCTGCCGTGCGGCGGCACGCTGCGCCTGGTGCAGGAGCCGCTGCGCGACGCCGCCTGGATCGAGGAGATCCTCGCCCGCTGCGCGCGCCACGAGCTCGTCGCCCGCACGCTGGAGCTGGCCACCGGCGCGGTCGCCGTCGAACCCGCGACGCGCGGCGAGCGCTTCAGCTTCGACGGCCAGCGCATGCGAACGCTGTTCGGGCCGCGCTGGCGGCTCGTCATCATCGGGGCCGGCCAGCTCTCGCGCGTCGTGGCGCCGATGGCGCTCGCGCTCGACTTCGAGGTGCTGTGCTGCGACCCGCGCGAGGAGTACCACGTCACCTGGGACGTGCCCGGCACGGAGTTCAGCCGCGAGATGCCCGACGACCTCGTGCAGCGCCTGCAGCTGGACGCGCACAGCGCGCTGGTGGCGCTCACGCACGACCCCAAGCTCGACGACCTCGCGCTGATGGAGGCGCTGAAATCAGCCGCCTTCTACGTCGGCGCGCTCGGTTCGCGCGCCAACACGGCGCGCCGCAAGGAGCGCCTCGCGATGTTCGACGTCTCGCCCGAGGAGATCGGCCGCCTGCACGGCCCCGTCGGCCTGGACCTAGGCGGCCGCACGCCGGCCGAGATCGCGGTGTCGATCCTGGCCGAGATCGTCGCGGTCAAGAACGAGGTCGCGATCGTGCAGAAGAAGCCGGCGCTGTCGGCCGGTTGAGACCAGGCGCGCCGCATGCCGCGGCCGGTCGCCGCTAGCCGGCCCGCAACCGGTACCTGATCACGGGATCCGAGTCCCGTACGAACGAGAGCCGCCGATCCATGTCCACCGCCGCCAGCATGTTCGCTCCGTCGTTCTTCCACGGCACGCGTGCCGACCTGCAGCCCGGAGACCTGATCGTCGTCGGGCATCCATCGAACTTCACCGGGGGCGATTCGCTGTCGTGGGTGTACTTCTCCGGCACGCTGGACGCCGCCGTCTGGGGCGCCGAACTGGCCATCGGCGACGGGCCCGGGCGCATCTACGTCGTGGAGCCGACCGGAGAGGTCGAGGACGATCCGAACCTGACGGACAAGAAGTATCCCGGCAATCCGACACGGTCGTTCCGCTCGCGCGAGCCGCTGCGGATCATCGGCGAGGTCACGCGCTGGGAAGGGCACCCGCCCGAACGCCTGCGGCAGATGCAGGCGCATGTCGCCCGCGCACGGGCGCAGGGCGCCGGCATCATCGATTGACCGTCCGGGCATGTGGCGGGCCGCAGCATTGGCGCGGCGGCTGGACATCATGGCCGCCGGACACGTCCCGCGCCCGCGCCCGCAACGATGCCCAGCGCGCTGCGCAGCTGCGCCGCCTGCGCCTGCGCCTCCTCCAGGGAGCGGATGTTGGTGAAGCCCAGCAGCAGGCCCTGCCCCGCGTGGCTGCCTGACGAACGCCGCGACAGCGCCTGGGCCGCGAGTCCGCATGCCCGCGCTCGCTCGGCGAGTTCGGCGTCCGCGCCGTGCCGCGGGAAGCGTGCGAGCAGGTGCATGCCACCGGCCTGCAGGTCGATGCGCACCTGCGACCCGAAGGCCGCATGCAGCGCCTCCACGAGCCACTGGCGGCGCCGCGCATAGAGCGTGCGCATCTTGCGGATGTGGCGCGGGAAGTGGCCGAGCTCCATGAAGTCGGCCACCAGCTCCTGCTGCAGCGGCGAGCAGCCGTTGCTCGAACGCACGACGTGCTGCGTGAAGGCGCGCACCTGGGACGGCGGCACGACGAGGTAGGCCAGTCCGAGCCCGGGATGCAGCACCTTGCTGAAGCTGCCCGCGTACAGGACGCATCCGGCCACGTCGGCGCTGTGCAGCGCCGGCAGCGGCGCGCCGACGTAGCGGAACTCGCTGTCGTAGTCGTCCTCGACGATCCAGGCGCGCCTGGCGCCGGCCCAGGCCAGCAACGCCATCCGCCGTGCAAGCGTCAGCGACACGCCCATCGGCGCCTGGTGGGCCGGCGTCACCAGCGCCAGCCGCGCATCGGCGTGGCGCGCGACGAGCCGGTCGACGCGCAGGCCGTGGTCGTCCACCGGCACGCAGGCCACGCGCGCGCCCGCGCCGCGCACGAGCTCGAACGCGGCCGGATAGTATGGATCCTCGATGCAGACGCGATCGCCCGGCCGCACGAGCAGGCGCAGCACCAGGTCGAGGCTGGCGCGGTGTCCCGCGGTGACGAAGACCTGGTCCGGGTCGCAGTCGACGCCGCGCGAGACCAGCAGGTAGGCCGCGATCGCGCGTCTCAGGCGCGGCGATCCGCGTGGGTCGGGATAGGCGAGGTCGTCGACGCCGACGGCGCGCACGCGGCGCGCGCCCATGCTCGCCCAGAGCTTGCGCGGAAACGCATCGAACGCGGGCATGCCCATCTGGAACGGCAGCAGCGGGGCCGGCAGGCCATCGGGCTGCGGCGCCGACTTCGGTTCGCGCGGCGAGGTCGCGCGGGCAGCGGCGCGGCGCACCTCGAGCGAGACCCGCGTGCCCTTCTGGCCGAGGGCCTCGAGGTAGCCTTCGACGGCCAGCTGCGCATACGCCGCGTCGACCGTCCCGCGCGCCAGGCCCAGCTGGCTCGCCAGCGCGCGGGAGGACGCCAGGCGCTGGCCCGGCGCGAGCTGCCCCTGCAGGATCGCCCGCCGCACGCGTTCGTAGATCTGCCGGTGCAGCGGCAGCGCGCCGGCGCGCGTCAGCGGTCGGTCGAGCAACCCGGGGATGTCGATCATGGCCCAGTCCGTTTTCGAATTCTTGGCACTTCCAGGTAGGCCATCCTATTCCTACAGTGAGCCCTGACAGCCTCACTTCCGGAGCTCATCATGAAAATCTTCGTTGCCGGCGCCAGTGGCGCCATCGGCCGCCGCCTGGTTCCCCTGCTCGTCCAGGCGGGCCACGAGGTGCACGGCGGGACACGCGGCGAGCGCGGGGCCGCCGTGCTGCGCGCGCTCGGAGCGACACCCTGCGTGGCCGACGTGTTCGACCGCGATGCCCTGCACGCGACGCTGCGGCGGTCGCGGCCGGACGTCGTCATCCATCAGCTCACCGACCTGCCGCCCGGCCTGGACCCCGCCCGGATGGGCGACGCCATTGCCCGCAATGCGCGCGTCCGCTCCGAAGGCACCGCCAACCTGGTCGCCGCCGCGCTGGCGTCCGGTTGCGGCCGCATGGTGGCCCAGAGCATCGCCTGGGCCTATGCACCGGGTGACGGCGCCCGCCGCGAAACGGATCCGCTGGACCTCGCCGCCGTCGGCGCTCGCGCAACCACGGTGCAAGGCGTCGCCGCGCTCGAGGCGGCCGTGCTGGGCACGCCCGCGCTCGCCGGCACCGTCCTCCGCTATGGCCACCTCTACGGGCCGGGCACGGGCACCGGCCAGACGGCCGATCCGCTGCGCGTTCACGTGGACGCCGCCGCCTCGGCCGCGCTGCTGGCCCTGCGGCCGGACGCGCTCGGCGCGTTCAACATCTGCGAGCCGAACGAGCAGGTGTCGCCCGCACGCGCCGTCGACCTCCTGGGCTGGTCGGCCGCGTTCCGCCTGCCCGAGGCCGCGGGGAGCGCACGATGACCGGCCCGACGCTTCGACCTCGCGTGCCGGCAGGGCCGGTGCTCGCAGCATCGCTCGCGCTCGCCCTCGCGCTGTCGGCGGCGCGGACGATCCACGAGGCGCCCGCCGCGATGCGCGACCACGGCCCTCATGCGCTGATGGCGCCGCCGGCCGCGCCGGATGCCGACGGCGCCCCGGCGCGACCCGCGACGATCGTGCGCCCCTTGTCCTGCACGCCGCTGCCCGACGTGCCGGGCAGCAGCGTGACGACGGCCCTGGTGGAGTTCCCGCCGGGCGCGCGCACCGGCCCGCACCGCCATCCCGGTTCCGTCACCGCATTCGTCATCTCCGGCACCGTGCGTTCGCAGATGGCCGGCGGCCCGGCGCAGGACTACACGAAGGGCCAGACATGGTTCGAGGCTCCGCAGGCGCTGCACCTGTTCGCCGAGAACCCGAGCCCGACGGCGCCCGCGATCCTGCTGGCGACGTTCATCACCGACGACGGTTGCACCAAGCTCGTGATTCCCGAGCCGCACTGAGTTCATGCGCGGCCCCGGCCTGCCGCGTGCAGGCGACAAGCCGGGCCAGGAACTGTCATGGAGATCAGCGCCGCGAATGCTTCGCCCGCGCGCCGGTCCTCCTGCTTGCTGGCCGGGTGACCTCGGGCGCCTCGAGCAACGTGCGAAGCCCGTCCTCCAGCAAGTCGACGACCTTTCCCAAGGCGCCCAACTGGCCCGCCCGGACGATCCCGACGGATCGGTGCAGATCGAACGATGGGGGGCGCAAGATCTTCAAGTGACCGATCGAACGATTCCTGGCGATGAATCGGGACGGCAGCAGCCCGACGCCATAACCGGCCTGCACGAACGCCAGCTGCATCTGGATGTTGTTGACTTCGGCCGCGATCCTGGGGGTGAAGCCGGCACGCTCCATTCGATCGATCAAGCTGGCCCGAAGGAAGCAACCGGGGGGATTGAGCACCCAAGGCGCCCGGCCCAGCGCTTTCCAGTCGGCATCAAGCTTGCCTGCGCCGCCCTGGACGATCTCCATGCGATCGGTGGCGATGATGTTCGTGAGCAGGGGTGCCGGCGCCGTCCTGCCTTGGGGCAAGGGCAAGGCGGCGACGTCGAGTTCACCCGCGAGCAGTCGCTGGATCAATTGCTCGCTCGAAAGCTGCACCCGCACCTTCGGGTATTTCTCGTTCAGCGCCCGGATCGGTTCGACAAGCATTTCCTCGGCGAGGGTGTAGGAGATCCCGATGCGCAGCAGGCCCTCGGGTTCAGCGCCGAACGACGTGAGCGATTTGAGCGCCTCGGTCCGCTGCAGCAGGTCCTGCGCTTGTTCGAGCACCCTGGAGCCCAGCGCGTTCAGGCGCGGCGGCTTCACGGAGCGGTCGAGCAATTCGGCGCCCAACGCGGCCTCGAGCCTTTGCACTTGCCGGGTGACCGCAGACGGAGTGCGAAACAGGCGATCGGCTGCACCGGCGATCGAGCCGGCCCGGGCGAACTCCACGAAGGCGCGCAAATCTTCGAGCAAGGCGATCCCCTGCGGGTTCTCTGGGCTGGAAGCGGAATCGTGCTTTGCCAGCATGATAGTCGTGAAAATAATGAACTTGAAGAATCTTGTCGCGCTCACCAGAATGCGTGCGTATTCGATCTCGTCGTGCAGGGACGCCCCATGAAGACTCGGAGAAGCGACGTGACCATGAAACTCCATTCCTGGGACATCAGCCCTTACGCGGCGCGGGTGCGGATGCAGATCTACGCCAAGGGTCTCACCCATATCGCCACCGAGCAGGCGCCATTTCTCCTGACGCAGAAGTCCTACGAAGAATGCCCGCTCAGCCGCATCCCGTCGCTGGAGACCGACGACGGACACGCCATACCGGAGTCGGCGGTGATCGCCGAGTATCTCGAGGAGCTCTACCCTGAGCCCTCGCTGCTGGGCTCGTCGCCGAGCGAGAACGCGCACATCCGCACGCTGGCGCGTATCGGCGACCTGTACCTGATCAACACCGCGTTCACGCTCGCGTCTCTGACCCGGACCCTCGCTGACAAGCCCGATCCCGCCGGGATCGAGAGCGTCGCCGCGCAGCTCGGCGGGCAACTGGCGAGCAGCATCAGGACCTTGGACCGGATGATCGGCAGCGACGGGTTCGCCTGCCTCGGCCGCCTGACCCTGGCCGATTGCGCGCTCGTGCCGGCGCTCTCCTATGTGCAGTTCATGCTGATGAACCGGGGACTTCCCGACCCGATCGCAGCGAACGCCAACGTGGCCGCCTACCAGGCAGCCATCCAGGAACAGGAGCCTGCGGCGCGCGTCCTCGCCGAGTTCCGCCGAGGGCGGGAGGAGCGCCGCGAACAGATCGCCAGCGGCGAGCTCGAGAAGATCAGGGCGGCGAACCAGGCCGCAAGGGAAGCGGCGGAGCGGGCGACGAGCGCGCGGCCTCCATCCGTGCACGGTGTCGGACAGCCCTGAACTATGCTGGGCGTCATTGGCTCGGAAGAGTTGCGTACACGAAGCAAATCCGTGAAGGACAAGGCCATGACCATCATCCCCCAGCCCCTGCATGAGTTCGCCGGCCGGCAGACTGTCGCCCTCGTGCTTCTCGCCGCGACCGGCATCGCCGACGCGCAAACCTGGCGCTGCGAGACGGCGGATGGGCGCGTCGAGTACCGTGACCGCGAGTGCGCGGCATCCGCCGCGAAGGCGAGCGCCGGCCCGGCGCCGGCCCCTGCCGCGCAGGCATCGCTGCCTCAGGGCCGGCAAGCACGGCGCGAAGCCCGCGGAGCCCCGACCCGCGTCCCCGTGAACAAGCACCCGGTCAGCCTCGAGTTCACCGACGTCCGCATCGACGAGGTGATGTCCATCCTGGCCAGGTTCGACGGCAGGCGGCTCGTGGTCGACCCATCCGTCGCCGGCCATCGCATCGCCTGTCACTACAGGAACATGCCTTGGGACGCGGCCGTGGCGGACATCGCCGCCCGGGGCGACGTGGACATCAGCTACGACGATCGCCAGATCATGGTGAAGAAGCGCTGAATTCGGGCACGCCGCTGTTGGCAGGCATCGACAAGGTGGAGGCCAGGCCGCATGCCGAGTTCGACGAACCTCCGCTCGCAGCCGGACCGAACATTCGAAGCAGGCCGGTCCAGAGCCGTCATGACTCTCGCAAGATTCGCCGCTGCGCAATGCGCCGTCAGGGGGACTTGAACGGCGTGGCGAACTGGGGGCGACGTGCCTGGACTCCACGGTATGGGCCTTGCTTGCACCGCTGGCATCTCTTCATGCAAAGGCCGGCCATGTTCCCGTTCCTCTCACGTTTCAAGCGATCGCTGCTGGTCGCGCTGGTGCTGATCGCTTCTTCCGCCGCCGCTGACGAACGTCGCCTGGTCATCATCGACCAGGACATGTTCGGGCCCGGCGGCAGCAACATGAACTCGGTGCTGATGCTGCTTCAGGCGCCGGACGTCGATGTGCTGGGAATCGTCGTCAGCAGCGGCGACGGCTGGCGTGACGAAGAGATCGCTCAGACCTTGCGCATGCTGGAGCTGGTCGGGCGTCCAGAGGTGCCCGTCTACGCGGGCGCGACGTTCCCGTTGCTCAATAGCGCCGCGCGAACGAAGGCCTGGGAGCGGCGCTATGGACCTCTGGTGTGGAAGGGCGCATGGACGGAGTCGTTCGGGGGAAAGCCGCGCGCCCAGTACCATTCCGACCCGTTCCTGGTGCCGCCGCTGGTTGCGGGCGCCCCCTCTCTGAAGGTGCAGGCCGAGAGCGGCGTCAGTTTCATGATTCGCACCGTGCGGCAGCATCCGGGCCGTGTGACGCTCTGGATGGGCGGCCCGTTGACCGACCTTGCGCTGGCCGCGCGACAAGATCCAGGCTTCGCCTCGGCGGCGCGAGAGCTCGTCTTCATGGGCGGGAGCTTCAACCCCGTTGCAGCGGACAACGGGTTCGCCGAGGAATATGTCCATTCGCCGCGGCGCGAGTTCAACATGCTGTGGGACGCCGAATCGGCATCGGCCGTGCTGCACGAAGCGTGGCCGCGCATCGTGCAGGTCCCGGTCGACCCGACGACGAAGACGTTCTTCCGCACGGAGCTGTACGCGGAGATCGGCCATGCCGGCTCGCCGGTCGCCGCTTATGTCGCGCGCTATGGAGAGGGTTTTCCGATGTGGGACGAGCTGGCGGCGGCCGTGTGGCTGGATCCATCGCTTGTCAGGCGCAGCCAGAAGATGCTGGAAGACGTGGCGGCCGGCGATGGTGCGGACTATGGGAGCACGCTCAGCTGGCCGATCGGCAGCGGCCCGGGCCTGGGCGAGCGCGTGGTCGAGGTCGTCCAGGACGTGGACGTGCCGCGCTTCGAACGCTTGACCGTCAAGCTGCTGAGCGCGAGACGAGCGCCCGGACATTGACAGGCGTCGTGGGCGAGCGTTGCCATGACCATTCCGGCGTGCGGTTCGGTCGTCAATCGAGCGCGAGGGAAGCCCGTTCGCTCGCCGGCACGATCCCGTCGGAGGGCGTCAGCAGTCACGGCCAGCCTGGCGCGGGCTTCGGGGTGGGTGGCGAGGCGGGTCATGGCCTGGACGACGAGTCGAAAATAGGCGGCCAGCCCATGGAAGGCTGGCCGCGCCGAGGCGGGCCGCATCGCTGCGTGCCCCTCGCGATCAGTTGCCGGACTGCGTCGGGTGGCCGGCCTGCATCGAGCCGCTCGCCGAGCCGTTCGCGCCGACGTTCACGCCGTCGTGGCGCGACGCGGAACCCTGCAGCGCGCCGTTGCCCGAGCCGTTGGCCGCGACGGAGCGGCTGCCCGAACCGGTCGAGCGCGTGGCCGTCGCCGAGCCGCTGCCGTTGCCGGCGACGTTGCCGGAGACCGAGCGGCCGCTGGACGACGGGGTGGTCGACGAACCCGTGTCGTGCGTGCGCGAGGCGGTCGCCGCGCCGTTGCCAGCGACGTTGCCCGTCAGCGAGCGGCCGCTGGTCGACGGCGTCGTCGACGACCCGGTGTCGTGCGCGTGCGAGGCCGTCGCGCTGCCGGTGCCGGCGACATTGCCCGCGATCGAGTGCGCGGCAGGCGTCGCGGGCGGGGTCGTCGTCGACGGTGCGGCGGTCGACGGCGTGCCGGTGCTGGGGGCGCCGTGCGAGATCGACCCGGTGGCATTGCCC
>DATCRO010000266.1:0-6198 GCA_036569025.1 Burkholderiaceae bacterium | reverse complement strand
GATACCACGGAAGTCGCGCACGCGCGGCAGGGCGATCGTCACGAAGCGGTCCAGGAATTCGTACATCTGGACGCCACGCAGCGTGACCATGCAGCCGATGGGCACGCCGTCACGGATCTTGAAGCCGGCGATGGCCTTCTTCGACTTGGTGACCACGGGCTTCTGGCCGGCGATCTTGGTCAGGTCGCCCACGGCGTGGTCCATGACCTTCTTGTCGGCGACGGCCTCGGACACACCCATGTTCAGGGTGATCTTGGTCAGGCGCGGCACTTCCATCACGGACTTGTAGCCGAACTTGGCCGTGAGGTCCGGGACGATCTTTTCGCGGTAAATGGTTTGGAGACGAGCCATGTCGGACCTCTTATGCCTTGACTTCTTCGCCGCTGGACTTGAAGACGCGAACCTTCTTGCCGTCGGCCAGAATCTTGAAGCCCACGCGATCGGCCTTGCCGGTCGCCGGGTTGAATAGCGCGACGTTGGACTGCTGGATGGGCATCGTCTTCTCGATGACACCACCGGTGGTGCCCTTCAGCGGGTTCGGCTTGACGTGCTTCTTGGCGACGTTGATGCCCTCGACGAGCAGCAGCTGTTCGCTGACGCGCTCGGCGACGGTGCCGCGCTTGCCCTTGTCACGACCGGTCGTCACGATGACCTGGTCGCCCTTGCGGATCTTGTTCATGGCGTTTCCTTGTACTGCGGGCGCGCTTAGAGCACTTCCGGGGCCAGCGACACGATCTTCATGAAGCGCTCGGAGCGCAGTTCGCGCGTCACGGGGCCGAAGATGCGGGTGCCGATGGGCTCCAGCTTGGCGTTGAGCAGGACGGCGGCGTTGCCGTCGAACTTGATCAGCGAGCCGTCCTGGCGACGCACGCCCTTGGCGGTGCGAACGACGACGGCGTTGTAGACCTCGCCCTTCTTCACGCGGCCACGCGGCGCGGCTTCCTTGATGCTGACCTTGATCACGTCACCAATGCCGGCATAGCGGCGCTTCGAGCCGCCAATGACCTTGATGCACTGGACGGACTTCGCACCGGTGTTGTCCGCGACGTCGAGTCGCGACTGCATTTGAATCATGGTTTATCCCCAACTTGCTCCCGCAGACGGCAACACCCGAGAGCGGTCAGTATTGGGCCCGTCGTGACATCTCTTTCACTGCAGGCAGGGCCTGCGGCTTCCGAAACACCCCGGTTGGGCTGAAATTCCTCGGAGACAAGCAGCGCAGCCTTCTGGTCACTCCAGACGCCTCCAGTGTTGACTGGAAGCGGCATGCGTTGCTCACGCCTCTTCGGCGAAGTCGGCCATTATGCATCGAAGGTGGACGACATGTCAAACACCCTGACGTCGCCGTCGTGCAGGCCCGCCGGACGATGGGCCCGCCTGACCGGCGTCCCGGCGCGCCGGGCTCGACGGCAGCCCGGCACCGGCGCCGGGCGGATCGCCGTTCATCGCCCGGAACAGGCGTTTGGTCGGCGCGGGGCCGTCCTGCGTCGCGGGACGGGCGACACGGCTCGGGCGCGCGCCTACAGTGCCCGCAGACGTCCGGAGCGCACGGCGGCAGCGCGGGCCTCCGACAAGTCAGCGTCCGCTCAGGCCGGCCCGGTGATGATGCGGTCCTTCGACAGACAACCAGGGAGAACGAACCATGAAACGACAACTGCTTGCGGCGATCGCCGGCCTGACGCTCGGCGCGGCGGCCCACGCGGCGCCCAGCTACGCCGTGTTGTCCCTCGTCGGCGACAAGCTCGACATCGTCACCTACCAGCCGGTCACCGGCTCGCAGCTGGACCCGAACTCGCACACGACGTTGCCCATGCCGCAGGACGAGCTGGACGTCACCGCGCTGCGCACGATCAACCGGGCGGTCAAGGCTGCCGTGCCCGACGCCCAGGTGGCGTTGCTGGCGGCCTCCACCGCCGCCGATTTCGAGGGCCAGGAGCACATCTTCGACGGCAACCGCGTGACGCTGCCGGCGGAGATCGACGCCGCCGTCCACCGCGAGAGCGTCACCACGCTGGTGCTCGTGACCAAGCACCAGGGCGAGGCCCACCTGGAGGCGTGGAACGACAAGCTCGGCAGCGGCCGCATCCGCGGGCTGGGCTTCTACGTCGACGGCAACAAGTGGATCCGCAACCGGGACACCAACCTCACCTCGCAGGGCTACGTCGCGCCGTTCGTCTACGTGGACGTGTCGGTGGTGGACGTGGCCAGCGGCACGGTGACCCGGCGCACGACGATCGAGTCGGGCCGTGTCGTCGACTCCACGCGGAGCACCGAGGGCGGGAATGCCTGGCAGGCGCTCAGTGCCGCGCAGAAGGTGGCCTTGCTGACCAACCTGCTGACCGAGCAGCTGCAGTCCGCGGTGCCGCGGCTGCTGGCGGCCACGCAGCACTGAGGCCGGCCCGGGAAAACCTGAACGCGAATCCGGCGCCGCCGCGCCGATTCGTCTCTCGACTCAAGCCACAATCGGCCGGCACGACAGCCCGGTGCTGTCGCACGAATCCGCCGGCGCCCATGGAGCGCCGCTTCCGCTTGCAGATCGAGGGAGTCTTTCCGTGAAGTCATCACGCCAGCCCGTCCTGGGCGTCATCCTGGCCGCATGGGCCACCCTGTCCACGAGTGCCTCGGCCGCCGATCCGGCCGCCGCGCCGGCTACCGTGCCTGCCGACACGTTCTTCCGGCGCGCGAACATGGACGATGTCAGCATGTCGCCGGACGGCGGTGCCATCGCCCTCCTGGTGCGCAACGCGGCCGGCCGGCGCCAGCTGGCGGTGATCGACACCGCCGACCTGCACCGCGTCAGGATCGTCGCGAGCTTCGATGAGTACGACATCGCCTGGGCAACGTGGGCCAGCGACAAGTCGCTCGTGTTCGGACTCGGCGACGAAAGCGCTTCGGCTGCCGAGACGCGCGGCTCGGGCCTGTACAGCATCGGACGCGACGGCCAGAACCTGCGAGTGCTGATCAACCTCAACCGGGGCAACTTCGAGACGGGCAGCCACATCAAGGTGCGCTCGCTCGACCCGGCCGCCTACAGCTTCGGAGGCACGTTGCACGACGGCAGCGGCGACATCGTCGTGCTGCACTGGACCGCCAATCTGAAGCTGGGCACGTTCGGCTCGCAATGGATCTCGACCGCGCCGCTGCGAATGAACCTGCAGACCGGCGTCATGAGCGAGATGGGCCAGAAGTGGCCCGACCACGTCTTCCAGTGGGTGATCGATGGCCAGGGTCGCGCGCTCGCCGGAGTGCAGACGATGGAAGGCCAGACGACCGTGCTTGCCGCGGACGGCGCCGAATGGAAGCCGCTGGCCAGGTTCCCGAGCTACGTGCCGAGCGCCGACAGCTTCGATGTGGGCGACGTCGGCGCCGACGGCCGGATGTACGTGAGCAAGGCCGCGGAGGCCGCCGGGGCTCGCGCCCTGTACCGCTACGACCTGGCCGCGGGCAAGGTCGAGGGCGAACCGGTCGTGAGCGCGCGCGGCTTCGACATCGCCGGTGACCTGGTCGAGGACTACCACGCGCACCAGGTGCTGGGCGTGCACTACGACGCCGACGCGGAGGGCACGGTGTGGTTCGACCCGGCCATGAAGGCGCTGCAGGCGAAGATCGACGCCCGGCTTCCGGGCCTCGTCAACCGGATCGACCCCGCCGACTGCGGCTGCGCTCAGCGCGTGCTTGTCACCTCGCACTCCGATCACCAGCCCCCGGTCTACTTCCTCTACGATCGCAGCGACGATTCGCTGATCGCATTCGGATCGTCCCGGCCCGCGGTGAACCCGCGCCAGATGGCCGACACGGACTTCGTTCGCATCAAGGCGCGCGACGGCCTCGAGATCCCGGTCTACGTGACCAAGCCGCACGGCAAGGGCCCATGGCCGACCGTGGTGCTGGTGCACGGCGGCCCGTGGGTACGCGGCTGGGACTGGCGCTGGGATCCCGAGTCGCAGTTCCTCGCGTCGCGCGGCTACCTCGTCGTGAAGCCGGAATTCCGCGGCAGCGCGGGCTACGGCGCGGCGCTGCAGAGCGCCGGCGACCGACAATGGGGCCTGAGGATGCAGGACGACATCGCCGATGCGACGACATGGGCCGCGAAGCAAGGGCTGGCCGATCCGGGGCGCACCTGCATCGCGGGCGCCAGCTACGGCGGCTACGCGACGCTGATGGGCCTCGTGCGCTATCCCGACCTGTACCGATGCGGCGTGGCCTGGGCGGCGGTGAGCGACATCGACCTGATGTACGACATCTACTGGAGCGACGCCGACGCCGAGCAGAAGGCGTTCGAGATGCCCGCGCTGATCGGCGACCAGGTCAAGGACGCGGCCCAGCTGGCGGCCACCTCCCCGCTGCGCCAGGCGGCCCGGATCACGCACCCGCTGCTGCTGGCCCATGGCGGCATCGATCGGCGTGTCCCGATCGAGCACGCCACCAAGCTGCGCTCGGCGCTCGAGGCCGCGCACGCCCCCGTGACCTGGGTCGAGTACAAGGACGAGGCGCACGGCTGGAAGAAGCCCGAGACCCGCATCGCGTTCTACCAGCAGATGCTGGACTTCCTGGACGCCAACATCGGCGCCAAGGCCGCCGTCGCCACGGCGCACTGAGGACGCCCGCCTGTGGCGCCGGAGACGGAAAGGGCCGCGCGCGCGTGACGCGCGGGCGGCCCCGTCCGGCCTGCGGGAACGCGGGCCTCAGCCCTTGAGCGCCTGCGCCTGCTTGAGCATCGTGTCCGCGTCGCTGACCTCGAACTTGCCCGGCGCCTCGATGTTGAGCGTCTTGACGACGCCGTCGACCACGAGCATCGAGTAGCGCTGCGAGCGCACGCCCATGCCGTTGGCGGTCAGGTCCAGCGGCAGGCCCACGGCCTGCGTGAACGCGGCCGAGCCGTCACCCAGCATGCGCACCTTGCCGGCCGTCTTCTGGTCGCGCGCCCAGGCGCCCATGACGAAGGCGTCGTTGACCGACAGGCACCAGATCTCGTCGACGCCCGCGGCGCGCAGCGCGTCGAACCGGGCGACGTAGCCCGGCACGTGCTTGGCCGAGCAGGTGGGCGTGAATGCGCCGGGCAGCGCGAACAGCGCGATCGTCTTGCCGGCAGTGGCGGCGGCCACGTCGACGTTGTTCGGACCGAGCGAGCAGCCTTCGGTCTCGACTTCGATGAATTCCTTGAGGGTGCCCGCGGGCAGCTTGTCGCCAACCTGGATGGTCATGTCTCGCTCCTGAGTTGAATGTCGGTCCAGCGCTTTATGCGGCGCTGAAAGTGAAAACGGCCGGGACGCCAGTATTCCAGCGTTCCGGCCGCGTTGTGCGGCGGCGGGCTTTGCGGCCCGCGCAGCGCGTCGATCAGGCCAGGCGGGCCTTCTCGATCAGCTTGGTCACGACCCAGCTCTTGGTCTTCGAGATGGGACGGGTTTCAGCGATCTCGACCAGGTCGCCCATCTTGTACTCGCCCTTTTCGTCGTGGGCGTGGTACTTGCGCGAGCGGCCGACGATCTTGCCGTACAGCTCGTGCGTGTGGCGGCGCTCGACCAGGACCGTGATGGTCTTGGCGCGCTTGTCGCTGACGACGCGGCCCACGAGGGTACGCGTGTTGGTTTGCGGCTTCTCGGTCGCGGCGGTTTGAGCTTGCGTCACTTCGCGGCTCCCTTCTTCTTCTCGGCCAGGATGGTCTTGGCACGAGCGATGTCACGACGGGTGTTCTTCAGCTGCGAGTGGTTCGTCAGCTGTTGAGTGCCCTTCTGCATGCGCAGGCCGAAGTGGGCGCGCAGGAGGTCGGAGACTTCCTTTTCGAGCGCCGGGACGTCCTTGGTCCGCAGTTCAGATGCTTTCATTGATTTGCTCCGGGTCACATGCCGATCTGGCGGGTGACGAAGGTGCAGCTCAGCGGCAGCTTGGCAGCCGCGAGCGTGAACGCTTCGCGAGCCAGCTGCTCCGGCACACCGTTGATCTCGTAGAGCACCTTGCCCGGCTGGATCTCAGCCACGTAGTACTCCGGATTGCCCTTGCCGTTACCCATGCGGACTTCGGCCGGCTTCTGCGAAATCGGCTTGTCCGGGAAGATGCGGATGAAGATGCGGCCACCGCGCTTGATGTGGCGCGAGATGGCACGACGGGCAGCTTCGATCTGGCGGGCCGTGATGCGGCCGCGCTCGGTGGCCTTCAGGCCGAACTCGCCGAACGAGACGGCGGCGCCACGGGTGGCGA
>DATCRO010000265.1:0-3594 GCA_036569025.1 Burkholderiaceae bacterium | reverse complement strand
TCCTGGAAGTTGGACCAGCTCACGCCGACCACCACCTGGGCGTGGGCCGCGGCGGCGCCCGCGAGGAGGCCGGCGGTCAAGAGTGCGTGCTTGAGGTTCATGGCTTGTCTCCGGTTGTTGTCGTGCGTCGTCTCGCCCTTTGTTGCAGAGCGCGGGGCGAAGATTAATTCGTTCGACGGTCGAACCAATTACTTGTTTTCCCCAATGCGGCATCCGGCGGAGGCGCCTAGCCTGCGGACACCGCCCCGTCCAGCCCAGCCCAGCCCGGCCGCGCCGGGCACCACCTCGCGGGGCCGGACAATGCGACGAGACCCGCCATGGAGAACCCGCCGATGACCCGTCCCCCGATCACGGGCGACCAGACCTACGTCAAGTCGATCAACCGCAACGTCGTGCTGCGCCTGCTGCTGGACGAGCCGGGCCAGTCGCGCGCCACGCTGGCCGAGCGCAGCGGGCTGACCAAGTCCACCGTGAGCCTGCTGGCCAAGGAACTGCTGGACGAGGGCTGGCTGGCCGAGGACGACGTGGCCGTCACGGGTTCGCTGGGCCGCCGGCCCACGCCGCTGCGCATCGCCGGCCGCGGCCTGGCGCTGATCGGCGCCGAGCTGGGCACCGACTCGATCCGCGTCGTGGCGACCTCGCTGCACGGCGAGGTGCTGCAGTCGATGGCGGTGCCGCTGCGCGACCGCGCGCCCGACGTCGCCTGCCACCAGCTCGTGGAACTGGTCACGGCCGAGTCCCGGCGCGTGACGCGCACCGGCGCGCGCCTGCTGGGCATCGGCGTCGGCCTGCCCGGCGCGGTCGACACGGCGCACGGCGTCATCCAGTTCGCGCCCAACCTGGGCTGGCACGACGTGGAGGTGGGCCAGCGCCTGGCGCGCGAGCTGGTGGCCGGCGGCCTCGCGCAGGTGCCCGTCTACTGCCACAACGAGGCCGACCTGGCCGCCATCGGCGAGACGGCGTTCGGCAGCCGTCCGATCGACGACCCGCTGGTCTACGTCAGCTGCGCGGTGGGCGTGGGCGCCGGCATCGTCCTCAAGGGCGAGCTGTTCACCGGCGCGACCGGCGCGGCCGGCGAGATCGGCCACACCATCCTGCACGTCGACGGCCTGCCGTGCACCTGCGGACGCCGCGGCTGCGTCGAGGCCTATGTCGGCCTGAAGGCGGTGGCGCACGCGGCCGGCCAGCTCAAGGCCGGCGAGGTCGACCGCGACGGGCTGGCCACCGACCTGGCGAACCCTCGCGCGTCACGCGCGCGCAAGGCCTTCGCCGCGGCCGGCGACGCGCTCGGCGTGCTGCTGCAGAACGCCTGGACGACCTTCAATCCGAAGGCCATCGTGCTGGGCGGCGAGGCGGTGACGCTGGGCGGCCCGCACTTCCTGGACGCCGCCGTCGACCGCCTGGCCCGCTTCGGCCGCGACGCCGGCGTCGCGCCGCCGGCGGTGCGCGTCGCCCGCTACGGCGACCTGGCGGTGGCGGTCGGCGGCGCGGCGTTCGCGCTGAACGCGCTGCTGCGGCCGGTGGGGCACGACAGCGGGGCCTTGCGGGTCAATCCGGACTGACGCGCCGTCAGGCCGCCGCCTGCGCCCGCAGCCGCCGCATCCAGAGGAACCCGTCCGCGCTGTAGATCGCCAGCGCCGCCCAGATCAGCACGAAGCCGACGAGGCGCGTGGCCTGCAGCGGTTCGCCGAACCACGCGACGCCCAGCAGGAACTGGATCGTCGGCGACACGTACTGCAGCGTTCCGAGCGTGGCCAGCGTGATGCGGCGCGCGCCGCCGGCGAACAGCAGCAGCGGGATCGCGGTGATCGGGCCGGCGCACAGCAGCCAGGCGATGGTCGTGCCGTCCATGCCGGCGAACAGGCCGGTCGGGCCGCCGGGCGCGAGCAGCGCCAGCGCGACGAGCGCCACCGGCGCGAGCACCGCCGTCTCCAGCGCCAGGCCCTCCAGCGCGCCGAGCGGCGCCGTCTTGCGCAGCAGGCCGTAGCAGCCGAACGAGGCGGCCAGGCCCAGCGCGATCCAGGGCGGGCGGCCCAGCGTGAGCGTCAGCCACAGCACGCCGCAGGCGGCGACCGCCACGGCGATCCACTGCAGCCGCCGCGGCCGTTCCTTGAGCACCAGCGTGCCCAGCATCACGTTGACCAGCGGGGTGACGAAGTAGCCCAGGCTCGCCTCGACCACGTGGCCGTGGTTGACGGCCCAGACGTACAGCAGCCAGTTGCTGGTCAGCAGCAGCGCGCTGACGGTGAACAGCCCGATGAGCCGCGGCTGGCGGACGACGTCCGGCACCCAGCGCAGCCGCCGCATCGCCACCAGCAGTCCCCACACGAACACGAAGCACCAGATCGAGCGGTGCAGGACGATCCGGAACGCGTCGACGCGGCTCAGCGCATGGAAGTAGATCGGGAACAGGCCCCAGAGGACGTAGGCGAGGGCGGCTTGGACGAGACCGGGCATGGAGGGCTGGTGGCCGCCTGCGGGCGGCGGCGCGCGCCATTATCGGAGGCCCGCGAATGACCGGACTTCGGGCGAGGACGAAGCGTGGGGTGGCGTCGCGTCGCGCGCGGCTGCCATCGCCCCGGCGCGATCCGGGGCGGTGCCAGACCCTTTCGGCGACGTCACGTGGACGTCACGCCGCGCGCAAGAAACGTTCGTCTCGAAGTGCGCAGGAGTTCGCATCCAGCCGTTGCTTTCGCACGAGTTCCCCCTTCTGCGGGATTGTTGGCGAGCACCTGCACACTGAAAAATGGTTGTCATCAACGCACTTCATGATGGTCGGTGCGTTCGGGAGACAGCCATGCCGCAAACGTACAACGTCGGATCGCGTTCGCGCTTCGTGAACTTCATCGCCTGGATGTTCATCCTGCTGGGCGCGTTCGCGTGCGAGTGGGCGCTGATCCAGAACGCGACGCAGTCGTGGCGGGCGCTCGCCGCCGATCCGGCCACGCTGCCCGGCCTCACCGGCATCCTGATGCGCCATGCGCCGTGGGTGTTCTCGGCGGCCGTCGCGCTGTCGCTGGCCACGATGGTCTGCGCCGCGGGCCTGCTGCGCCGCATCGAGTGGGCGCGCCGCGTCTTCATCGGCCTGCTGATGGTGGCCATCGCCGCCGACCTCGCCGGCCTGTGGCTGCAGCAGGAGTTCCTGCACCTGCTGGTCGACCCGGCGCTGCAGCGCACCGCGCTCACGCAGCCGGCGGCCGAACTGTTCGGCGGCGTCGTGACCGTCGCCCGTGTGCTCGCCGGCCTGCTGACGCTGGTGGCCAGCCTGGCGCTGGCGGCCATCATCCGTCGCCTGATGTCGCCGTCGGTGCGGCAGGAATTCGCCTAAAGGCGCTTGCGCGCTTCGCCCCGATCGACGGCCGCGCTTGCGGCCGTCGCTGTTTCAGGCGATGTCGCCGTCGACGTAGAACCAGCGCCCGCCTTCGCGCACGAACCGGCTCGTCTCGTGCAGCCGCTCGGCCTTGCCGCCCAGCTTGCTGCGCGCGACGAACTCGACGATCGCGTGGTCGGCGTCCTGCTGCACGTGCCGGCGCACGTCCAGGCCCAGCCAGCGCAGCCCGGCGGGCAGGGGCTCGAGGGCGGCGGGGCGGGGGG
>DATCRO010000264.1:0-3404 GCA_036569025.1 Burkholderiaceae bacterium | reverse complement strand
AGCGCGACAGCGGCCGCACGCTGCAGCTGGTGCAGGACGTCATGCCGATCGTGCGCGCCTCGCGCGCGAGCACGCACGGCGACGCCATCGCCAGCTGCCACGCGCGCGCCGCGCTCGCGGCGGCCGAAGCCTCGGCGCTGTACGGCGAGGCGGTGGAGGCCGAGCGCTGTCTGCGCGACGCGCGCGCCCATCTCGATCCCGCGTGGGATCCGCAGGCGGAGGGCGACGCCTGGCTGGTCGAGTCGCTGGTCGCCCGCCTGCGCGGACAGGCCGAGCGACTGCAGGCCGCGCTGCGCCAGGCGAGCCGCTGCTTCGCGCGGCTGGAGGATCGCGAGCGGCTGGAGGTGGCCCAGGCCTGGATCGCGTTCGAACGCACCGCGGCCTGCCCCGAGGCGCCCTCCGGCCAGGCCTGGCCCGCGGGCAGCGAGTGCCGCGAGACCGATGCCGCGCGCGACGCGATCCTGGTCGCCGCGCAGGCGGGCGATCAGCGACTCGACGAGCCACGCGTCGCCGTCGGCCTGCGGATCCCACGCGGGATCGAGGTGCGCGCGCGCATCGCCGAGGCAGCGCTCGGCCTCCACCGTCTCGCCATACAGCGCCGAGGCCTCGGCCGCCGCGAGCGCGGCGCGCGCGTGGCAGCTGGCGATGGCGTCGCCGTGCGTGCTCGCGCGCGAGGCGCGCACGATCGGCATGACGTCCTGCACCAGCTGCAGCGTGCGGCCGCTGTCGCGCTGGCGCAGGTGCCAGGCGAGCGCCACCTTGGTCGCGACCACGCCTTCGCCCGGCGGCGATCGCCGCAGGACGCCTTCGAGGACGTCGATCTCCGATTGCGACGCGTGCAGGTTCATGTCCGGTCTGCAGCGGTCGGTCAGGGCGTCGCGGTGATGGTGCCGGTGTCCACCGTGATGTCGACCATCCTGGCCTTCTTGAGCACCTCGGTGGTGAGCGTGAAGCCGCCGATGTCGGCCGGCACGATGCGGGCCTTGATCACGTGCAGGCCGTAGGGGTCGGTCGCGGCGGCGACGGCGGCCGGGTCGACCTTCGTGAAGTCGGCCAGCGTCACCACGACCTGCACCAGCGGAGCGGCCGAGTCCTTGGCGCCGTTGGTGCGGTCCTTCTGGAAGATGCCGGTGGACAGCACGTCGCCCGACTTCAGCGGCGCCGACGCGAACAGCACCGGATCGGCGTCGGTGCCGGCGTAGGACTCGAAGTTCGGATTGGTGCCCTTGAGCTGGAACACGCCCGTGTCGTGCGCGTAGCCGCCGTTGTCGAACTTGCCGAACGCCAGGCCCATGCCGCGCTTGAGGTTGAAGCCGACGCCGCGCGTGGACGTGCCGGCGGGGCCGACGAGGTCGAGCACGAGGCGCGTCGACGTCGACGACGCGTCCTTGACCAGGCGCCAGCCCGAGCTCGCCGGGTCGGTGTAGGCCAGGCTGGTGGGCGCGGCCATCGGCGCGGGCGCCGGCGCGGGTGGAGGCGCCGGCGGCGTCGAGTCGCCGCCGCCGCAACCAGAGAGCGCGGCGAAGAGGGCCAGGGTCGAGACGAGCTTGGTGTTCATGATGCGAGGTTTTCCGTGTCAGGCGCCGCCGTAGGCGTTCTTGAAGGCTTGCGAAATGGCTTCGACGTCGAAGCTGTCGACCCAGGCGTCGAGGACGATGCTGTGGCTGGCGTTGACGTACTGGTCGAGGCCCCAGGACAGCGCGACGGCGCCCAGGTCGATCGCGTCGAACTCGTTGTCCGCGTCGGCGTCGCCGTTGATGACCCAGGCCGCGCCCTCGGCGAATTCCAGCGGGTCGGCGTCGCTCGTGACCGTCAGCGCGTGGAAGCCCCAGAGGTTGTCGGGCGTCCAGTTGCCGTCGGCATCGACCTTGCCGCCGTCGACGCGGAAGCCCGGGTTGGCGAGGTCGCCGGGCATGCCGCCGGTGCGCCAGGTGACGCGGGTGTCGTCCGTGCCCCGGACGTCGGCGCTCAGGTGCACCGCCGAGTTCATCGCGACGATGGGCATGCGCGCGAGGAAGCTGTTGCCGCCCGGATTGAACAGGCTGCCGTCGGGCTGCTGGATCGAGAACGTGATCGAGATGCCCGGCGTGTCGGAGACGCTGCCCACGTTGATCGCGGCGAACGCGTTGCGGACCGCCTGCAGCTCGCTGGAGCCGTCGCCGTACAGCTCGATGGCGGCGTTGACCGCGGCCACGCGCGCCTGGGCGTACTTGTCCACCGGCGTGAGCCACTCGGTCATCGCCGTGTACCAGATGCGCGCGGCCTTGTCGTTGCCGATGCCGGCCATGCCGCCGGGCAGGTAGCGGCTGTATGCGGGCGACGCCGGGTCAGGCGACGAGCCCTGCGACAGGAAGTAGAAGAAGCGGTTCATCGGACCGCTGCAGTAGTGCACGTCCAGGTACTCGATGCCCGAGTACCAGGAGTTCGGGCTGTAGCCGTCCATGCCCGGGTTGATCATCGAGCGCAGCGGGGCGTTGCCCACCTTGGCGCCCATGAGCCAGTCGGTGCCGGTCTCGGGGATGGTCGCGTCGGCGCCCGCCGGGCGGGTCGAGTACGCCTCGACCATCGAGCCCATGAAGTCGGAGGTGGACTCGTTGATGCCGCCCGACTCGCCGTCGTAGACCAGGCCGGACGAGAAGGCCGTGACGCCGTGCGTCATCTCGTGGCCGATGATGTCGATGGCCGTCAGCGAGTCGAAGCCGTTCGGGTCGGGGGTCGTCGGGCCGCCCGTGTACGGATCGACGCCGACGTTGCGCGTGCCGTCCGAATAGAACATGCCCATGGTGAACGAGTCCCAGAAGGCGTTGTCGTAGTAGTACCCGAACGGTCCCAGGATGTGCACTTCCGAGACCAGCGACGTGCCCTGGTTGTCGACGCCGTCGCGGCCGAACACGTTGCGGTAGAAGTCCCAGGTGACGGCCATGCCCCAGTGCGCGTCGACCGCGGCGGTCTGGCCGTTGGCGCTCGTCTCCATGCCGTACGGGTACATGACGAACTGGTTGCCGTCGCCCCAGGCGTTGGTCGGGTTCTCGTCGAACCAGTGGTACGCGACGGCGAAGGTGTAGTCGTTGACGTCGCCTTCGTGCGTCTCGGCCATCGTCTGCAGGCCGATCACCGACACCGGGTTGCCGTTCGGGTCGAGGATCGGGTCGCCGTTCATGTCCCACAGCGAGTCGTGCAACCACGGATTCCACTTCGAGCCGCGCGTCTGGTCGACCAGCATGAAGGTGCCGTCGGCGCGCCGCGTGGTCGACAGCGGCACGACGCCGCTGTACTGGCTGTTGCCGCTGCCGATCGCGGGCACGTCCGAGGCGGTCAGTGCCGGCGGGTTGGCCGGCGCCAGGGACTGGTTGCCCGTGTCCACGCGCAGCAGCGCGCCTGTGCGGGCGTCGACGAGGTACTTC
>DATCRO010000263.1:0-2514 GCA_036569025.1 Burkholderiaceae bacterium | reverse complement strand
CAGCGCGCCGGCGCAGCGGCCGCGAAGGCCGAGTCGCCCAGCGTCGGCGACCCGGGCGCGTCGGTCGCCGCGGCCGTGTCGCCGTGCGTCTGCTGCAGCCGCCACATGTGCGCGTAGCGGCCATTCATCGCCAGCAGTTCGGGGTGCGTGCCGCGCTCGACGATGCGGCCCTCGGCCATCACCAGGATCTGCGCGGCGTTGACCACCGTGGACAGCCGGTGCGCGATGACCAGCGTCGTGCGTCCTTGCGCGGCCTGCGCGAGCTCGGCCTGGATCGCGCGCTCGTTGGCGGAGTCGAGCGCGGAGGTGGCCTCGTCGAAGATCATCAGCGGCGGGTTCTTGAGCAGGGTGCGCGCGATCGCGACGCGCTGCTTCTCGCCACCGGACAGCTTCAGGCCGCGCTCGCCCACCATCGTCTCGTAGCCCTTGGGCGTGGCGGCGATGAAGTCGTGGATGTGCGCGGCGCGCGCGGCGCCCTCGACCTCCGCCTGCGACGCCCCCGGCCGGCCGTAGGCGATGTTGTAGGCGACGGTGTCGTTGAACAGCACGGTGTCCTGCGGCACGATGCCGATCGCCTTGCGCAGGCTGTGCTGCGTGACCTGGCGCAGGTCCTGCCCGTCGATGCGGATCGCGCCGCCGGTGACGTCGTAGAAGCGATAGAGCAGCCGCGCCAGCGTGCTCTTGCCCGCGCCGCTGGGGCCGACCACGGCCACCGTCTTGCCGGCGGGGATCTCGAAGCTGACGTCGTGCAGGATGGGCCGCGCCGGCTCGTAGGCGAAGCTCACGTGCTCGAAGCGCACGGCGCCGCCATCGACCCGCAGCGGCACGGCGTCCGGCGCATCGGCGATCTCGCGCTCCTTCTCCAGCAGCGCGAACATGCGCTCCAGGTCGGTCAGGCCCTGCTTGACCTCGCGGTACAGCACGCCCAGGAAGTTCAGCGGCACGTACAGCTGGATCAGCAGCGCGTTGACCATCACGAAGTCGCCCAGCGTCATCGAGTGCGCGATGACGCCGCCGGTGGCGCGCCACAGCAGCGCCACGAGGCTGCCGGCGATGATCAGCTGCTGTCCGGTGTTGAGCATCGACAGCGTGGCCTGCGACTTCATCTGCGCCGCGCGGTAGGCCTCCAGGCCGGTCTCGTAGCGCGCCGACTCGAACTGCTCGTTGTTGAAGTACTTGACCGTCTCGAAGTTGATCAGCGCGTCGATCGCCTTGGTGTTGGCCTTGGAGTCGAGCTCGTTGACGGCCTTGCGGTACTTCGTGCGCCACTCGGTGATCGAGATCGTGTACGTGCCGTAGACCAGCAGCGCGGCCAGCGTGATCCACACGTAGCCCATGTCGAAGCGGTGGCCCAGCAGCACCAGGACGAACGTGAGCTCCACCAGCGTCGGGATGATCGTGTACAGCGAGTACGACACCAGCGTCTGCAGCGCGCGCGTGCCGCGCTCGATGTCGCGCGTCAGGCCGCCGGTCTGGCGCTCGAGGTGAAAGCGCAGGGACAGCGCGTTCAGGTGCTCGAAGGTCTCCAGCGCGACGCGCTTGGCCGCGCCGAAGGTGGCGCGCGCGAACACGATCTCGCGCAGCTCGGTGAACAGCGTCATCGCCAGGCGCAGGCCGGCGTAGCCCAGCAGCAGGCCGAGCGGCACCACCAGCAGCGCGCGCGGGTCGCTCACCGAGATGTTGAGCGCGTCGACCAGCTTCTTGAGCAGGATCGGCACGCTGACGCTGGCCACCTTGGCGCCGACCAGGAAAGCGAGCGCGACCGCCATGCGCACACGGTATTCCCAGAAATACGGCATCAGCCGCTTGAGCGTGGCCAGGTCGCTGCGCGGTTCGGTGGCGGGCGCGGCGTCGCGGGCGGCGGAAGGGGGATTCGGGTGCATGGGACTGCGCAGGTGGGGGCGGCGGGCGCCAGGTCAAGCGTGAACAAAGTCCGCGTGTCGGCGCCGGCGGGGCAGTTTAGGGTCGACCGTCGATGGATGCGCGGCACAATCGAAAACACAGGGTAAACCCTTTGATGGACAATGCCCGTCGAGCCCGACACCGCAGAAAGCCCCCGATGACCCACGCCGAATTGCAAGCCTCCTCGAAGGCGCCCGCCGCGCTGCCCGCCGACAAGGAGCTGGTGCTGCGCGTTCTGCCGATGCCGGCCGATTCCAACGCGAACGGCGACATCTTCGGCGGCTGGATCATGGCCCAGGTCGACCTGGCCGGCTCGGTGCTGCCGGCGCGCATCGCCAAGGGGCGCATCACGACGGTCGCGGTGAACCAGTTCATCTTCAAGCAGCCCGTCTCGATCGGCGACCTGCTCAGCTTCTACGCCACGGTCGAGCGCGTGGGCAACACGTCGATCACGGTGCGCGTGGAGGTCTACGCCGAGCGCAACCCGGCTGACGTGCAGGTGGTCAAGGTGACCGAGGCGAACCTGACCTACGTGGCGATCGACCGCGACGGGAAGCCGCGGCAGATTCCGCGCTGAGCGGAATCTGCGGTAGGGCGGGTCAGCCGCAGGCG
>DATCRO010000262.1:0-12577 GCA_036569025.1 Burkholderiaceae bacterium | reverse complement strand
GCCTGGCAGGACGTGACGCTCGAAGTGGAGCAGCAGCAGGCGCAACTGGTCACGCTGGAGGACGTGGCGACCTGGGCGATGACACGCCACTACGCGCCCAGCCAGCCGGTGCCCAACTTCTTCTCGCACCTCGAGCTCGAGACGATGCTGGCGGTCAGCCCCGGACGCGTGACGGTGGTCCGATGAAGATCCGTACCAAGGCCACGTTCGCGGCGGCGATGATGCTCGGCACGATGGTGCTGATCGGCGCGAGCATCGGCTGGGCCGACGCCCAGGTGCGCGCCGCGGTCGCCCAGCGGCGCCACAGCGCGGACATCGCCAGCGCGCTCAACAACATGCGCATGGTGACCTTCGAGTTCCTGCTGAACCGGCGCGACCGGGCGCGGATCCAGGAGCAGGTCGTGTGGGAGCGGCTCGAGCGCCTGTTCGCCACGCCGGTGGCGCTCGACGATTCGGCGGCCGGGGTGCTCGCGAGCCTGCGCAGCCAGGGCGAGCAGGGACATCGCCTGTTCAACGAGGTCGAGGCAGCGTCCGGCGCGGGCGCCACGGACGACGTGCAGCGGCGCTTCGAGGCGCAGCTGTCCAGCCGGATCATGATCCTGCAGCAGAACAGCCTCGTGCAGGCCGAGCACCTGATCCAGGATGCGGAGAAGCGGATCGACGCCGCCCAGCGGCGTGTCGTCCTCGTCACGGGGCTGGGCCTGCTGGTGATGGCCCTGCTGACCGCCGCGACGGCGTGGCTGTTCCGGCGCGACGTCCTCCGGCCGATCGCCCGCCTGGAGCTGGCCACGCGCGAGGTGGCCGCCGGCAACTGGTCGTTCGAGCTCGACGTGGGCAGCACCGACGAGCTGGGGGACGTGGCGCGCCACTTCGACGCGATGACGCGGGCGCTGCGCGATTCGTTCAACCAGCTGCAGGTCAGCAACCGCGACCTCGTGGTGCTGAACAAGGAACTGGAGTCGTTCAGCTATTCCGTCTCGCACGACCTGCGCAGCCCGCTGCGCAGCATGGACGGCTTCTCCCTGGCATTGCTGGAGGATTACGGCGACCGCCTCGACGAGGAGGCCCGCGACAGCCTGCAGCGCATCCGCGCGGCCAGCCAGCGGATGGGTCGCCTGATCGACGAGCTGCTGGGCCTCGCGCGGGTCACCCGCGCCGAGCTGCGGATCCAGGAGGTCGACCTCAGCGCGATGGCCGAGGAGATCCTCTCGACCCTGGCCAAGGCCGAACCCGAGCGACAGGTCCGCTGGGAGATCGACGGGGGGATGCGGGTCCTGGGCGACCGCGAGCTGGTCGCGATCGCGCTGCAGAACCTGCTCGCCAACGCCTGGAAGTTCACGAGCAAGGTCGCCCAGGCCGTCATCCGCGTGGGCATGCGCGACGAGGACGGCAAGCAGGTGTGCTTCGTCTCGGACAACGGCGCCGGCTTCGACATGGCCTACGCCTCCCGTCTCTTCGGCGCGTTCCAGCGCCTGCATCACGAGCGCGACTTCCCTGGCACGGGCGTCGGCCTGGCCACCGTGCAGCGCGTGATGCATCGCCACGGCTGGTCGCTCGGCGCGTCCGCCGCCCTCGGCCAGGGCGCGACCTTCTATTTCCGACCCACGGAGCAAGTCGATGAACGAAGAGAGCAAGACCATCCTGCTGGTTGAGGACAACGACGACGACGTCGCGTTGACGCTGCGCGCCTTCAAGCGCAGCCACCTGATGAACCCGGTCACCGTGGTGCGCGACGGCGTCGAGGCGCTCGACTTCCTGTTCCAGCGCGGCGCCTACGCGGGCAGGAGCGAGGGCTTGCCGACGCTGGTGATCCTCGACCTGAAGCTGCCCAAGCTCGACGGCCTGGGCGTGCTCAAGGCCATGCGCGCCGACGCGCGCACGTCGCTCCTGCCGACCGTCATCCTGACGTCGTCGAGAGAGGAGCAGGACGTCATCGCCGGCTATTCGCTGGGCGCCAACAGCTATGTGCGCAAGCCGGTGGACTTCGCCGAGTTCCTGGAAGCCGTCAAGGTGCTGGGCATCTACTGGCTCGCGCTCAACCAGGTTGCGCCTCCGCAATGACCGTCATGAACGAGCGCACGATCAGGATCCTCTCGGTCGAGGACTCCGAGAACGACTTCCGCCTCGCGATGCGGCAGCTGCGCAAGGCGGGCTTCGCGCCGGAGGGACGGCGCGTGCAGGACCTGCCCTCGCTGCGGCAGGCGCTGCAGGAGGGACCGTGGGACGCGATGATCTCCGACTTCAGCATGCCCGGCTTCAGCGGCCTGGAAGCGCTGTCCGAGTTCCGCACCACGGGGCTGGACATCCCCTTCATCTTCGTCTCCGGAACGATCGGCGAGGAGATGGCCGTCGCCGCGATGCGGGCCGGCGCCAGCGACTACGTCATGAAGGAGAACATGGGGCGCCTGGGCCCGGCGCTCGAGCGCGAGCTGGCGCAGGTCGCGCAGCGCGCGGCGCACCGCCAGGCGGAGGCCGAGCTGGTCCGCTTCGAGGCGCAGCTGCACCAGGCCCAGAAGATGGAGTCCCTGGGCACGCTGGCCGGCGGGATCGCGCACGACTTCAACAACATCCTCGGCGCGATCCTGGGAAACATCGAGATCGCGCTGGCCGACATCGAGCCCGGCCATCCGGCGCAGCCCGCCCTGGGCGAGATCCAGCAGGCCAGCCTGCGCGCCCGCGACCTCGTGCGGCAGATCCTGACCTTCAGCCGCCGCCGTCCGCAGCAGCTGGAGGTCGTCGCGCTCAAGCCGATCGTCGAGGAGACGTTCCGCCTCCTGCGCGCGACGCTGCCCGCGGGGGTCGACCTGCGGCAGGACCTGGCCCAGGCGCCCATGTACGTGCACGCCGACGCCACGCAGCTGCAGCAGGTGGTGATGAACCTGTGCACCAACGCCTGGCACGCGCTCCACGACAAGGCCGGCCTGATCCTCATCGGCCTGGACGCCGCCGAAGTCGACGCCGACGACGGCCTGGCGCGCGGCCTCGACCCGGGCGCCTATGCGCACCTGTGGGTCAAGGACACCGGCTCCGGCATGGACGCCCGCACGCTCGAGCGTGTCTTCGAGCCGTTCTTCACGACCAAGTCGACGGGCCAGGGCACGGGCCTGGGCCTGTCCGTGGTGCACGGGATCGTCGCGGCGCACCACGGCAGCATCACCGTCGACACCCTGCCGGGCCGCGGCAGCACCTTCCACGTGCTGCTGCCGGCGACGTCCGAGCCGCTGCCCCTGCCGGCCAGCCACGAGCGCGCCGCGATGGTGGCCGCGCATGGCGAGCACGTCGTCTACCTCGATGACGACGAGACGGTGATGCTGGTGATGGTGCGCATCCTCGAGCGCGCCGGCTACCGCTGCAGCGGCTACCTGGATCCCGCCGCGGCGCTGGCATCCATCCAGGCCGCGCCCGCGACGGTGGATGTCTTCATCACCGACTACAACATGCCCGGACGCTCGGGTCTGGACGTCGCCCGCGAGGCGGCCGCCCTGAAGCCGGGCATGCCCATCGCGATCAGCACGGGGCTCATCACGGACGAGCTCCGCGAACAGGCGCGCGCCCTGGGCGTGGTGGCCGTCATCGAGAAGGAGAACGCGTTCCGCGAGATCGTCCCGCTCGTGCGGCGCCTGGTGGACAAGGACTAGTGTCGCCGGGCCTGTCGAGGCGTCAGGCGTCCAGCAGCGCGTCCAGGACGTCCAGGCAGGCGCGGGCGGTGCGGTTGTCGCCGTCCTGCTCCTCATGCCAGGCCGAGACGGACACGGCGACGACCTGGTGGCCCCGCAGGGCGCGGAAGAGCGTCGCGATGTCCGCGGCGCTCGGGCCGCTGCGGACGTGGTACTTCAGCGCGGGCATGCGGGCCGGGTCGTCGATGACGTCGGTGTCCCAGTGCACGTAGAGGCGCTCGTGCGGCCGCAGCTGCGCCAGCACGTCGCCGAGCCGGCAGCGCAGGATGGCCGAGCCCAGCAGCGCCTCGCGCTCGCCCGGGTCCAGGTCGCGCGCGTCGGCGAGGACGACCCGCTGCGGCGGATACGCCTGCGCGCCGATGGCCGACAGGCACGCGCGGGTCGCCTGGCTGCGCGGGTCCGGCCCGTCGTCGACGCGCCCGACGAACATGGCCAGGGGCATGCCGCCGATGTACTGGGTCTGCGTGCTCGACCAGGTATGGAAGTCGCCGTGGGCGTCCAGCCACAGCACGCGATCGGGCGGCTGGCCGGCCTGTTGCAGCCCCGCCAGCATGCCCAGCGTCGACACGCAATCGCCGGCGAGGCTGACCGGCCTGCAGCCGCTGCGGACCAGCGCCGCGACGCGCGCGGCCAGCATCGCGTACAGGTCGCCCAGGTTGCGCAGCTTCTCGATGGGGTCGTCGATCCGCGCGGCCGGCTGCGGATGGAGCGTCAGCAGCTCCCACGGATGGTGGTCGACATCGCGCACGCGGCGCAGGCCGTCGCGGCGCTGGCCCATCAGGTAGGGCGACAGGAGTCGCGCGTTCACAGCCATGTCGCTTCGTCCATCGAATAGCCGAGCATGGCCATCATGGTGCGCACGTCGGGCCGCGCGCTCAGCGGGATGAGCATGGCCGCTCGCTTGTGCCAGCGGCCGGGTCGCGGCTGGTCCGTCGCCATCTTGACGGGCAGCGCGCCGGGCAGCGCCATGGCGGGCAGGCCCAGGTGATCCGTCACCCGCCTGAGCACCGACGCGGGACTGGCGACGAAGTCCTCGAAGGACACCCGAAGCGAGCAGACCCCGCGCCGCAGGATCGCCGCGTGGATGGAGTACCACTGGTTCAGGCAGACCTCTTCCAGCGTCGCCTGGGTGAAACGCCGCCAGTTGCGCGGCAGGTCGAACTTCCACCACTTGCGGCCGAACGACACCTGGTCCGAATAGCCCCGGATGGCGAGCTCGCACCCGACCTTGCTCAGGTCGTGCGAGAAGAAGCCCAGCGGATACAGCCACCCGTCCATCAGGCCGTTCACCGACTGCGCGTAGCCCCGGGTGAGGTGGATGTAGGTGACTTCGGCGTTGGGGAACAGGCGCTCGTACATGCCGATGCGGTAGGCGTCGGAGGGTGACTTGAACAGCAGCACGGCGTCGCGCGCGTCCGACGGCGTGAAGGGGCGGCGCCGGAGCGTGGGCATCACGAACGGCGGCTCCTCGATCTTGAGCGGTTCGTCGAAATGCCGGCTGTCGCCGAGCGCCGCGTTGCCGTCGTAGTAGCCGATGCGCCAGGGTTCCTCGCTGAAGACCGATGCGAGGATCAGGCGCTGCAGGTCGGCCTCGTTGCGGCGGTCCGCGCGGTCGATCCGGCTCAACGCGGCCTGCAGCGACTGCTCGAGCCGGTCGTAGGCCTGCGGATCCAGGAAATGCGACGGGAACTGCAGCGCGAGCCGGTTCCGCCATTTCCTCTGCAGCAAGGCCGTCTCGAGGATCTCCGGCGAGGGCAGCGAGATCTCGTCCAGGATGCTGCTGGCCAGTTCGGACGCGTTGGCCACGGCCTCGAGGCAGTCGCTGTCGGAATTGTGGTTGAAGCCGTTGCCCGACAGCGCCAGCAGCGGATCGAGCTCGCCGTCTAGCGAGGCCACCTGCGGATGCTGGGCCAGCGCTTCCTTGAACAGGCTGGAGCCGCCCCGCGAGCCGCACAGCACGACCACCACCCGCCGGACGGCGGGCCCCAGCTCGGTGACGGGGACACCGCGACGCGCCTTGATCGTCGACAGCCTGCTGTCCATCGCCTAGGCCATGGTCATCTCGTAGACCAGGAATTCCTGGCGCCGCGTGTCGTCGATCGACTCGCGGGCCAGTTCCTTGACCTGCAGGCCGGCCGAACGCGCCAGGCGCAGGGCCGCCTCGATCTCGCCGAAGTTGGACTGCGCGAAGTAGATGCGGCCGCCGGGACGCAGGTGCCGTCCGACCCCTTCGAAGAAGCGCGTGTTGGTGCGAAAGCCGGTGTCCCACTGGGACATGGCCACCACGTCGTGCGCGGGCTTGTTGCGGAATGGCAGGTTGGCCGTGACGACGTCGAAACGCTCGTCTCCCAGCGCCTCGAACAGGTCCGACTGCCGGACTTCCATGGTGCCGGCAAAGCCGTGCATCCGGGCGTTGTGCGTCGCGCTGCGGATGGCGGCCGGATTGATGTCCACGCCCACCACCCGCGACGCGCCGCCGTGGCAGGCGAAGATGCCGATGACGCCCGAGCCCGTGCCCACGTCCAGCACGCTGTCACCCGGTTCGATCCGCAAATGCGTGACCAGCGGCAGGCTGTCGGCGAACGGCCAGAAGGTGTCCGGGTAGACTAGGAACTCCTTGTCCAGGTAGCGGACGATCCGGCCCTCGGGAGGGACGGACTTGAAGAGTTGCTGCCGCTCGGTCTGCCAGCGATCGGTGAAGCCAGGCAAGTCCATTGATCACTCCTCGGAGTCTGTCGAGCGAGGATAGGCCGGCCCGCCACGCAGCGCGATCGTGGTATGCCCCTGGGTGTATCTCATCATGGCGACGCGGGGGCATGGCCGAGCGGAGCCCCACGGGGTATGCGGCGGCGTTCGACGGCACGCCCGGGCAGCGCCCGGTGCGCCACGGCGCTTTCAGGGCGCCCCGAAGTTGTCCGGCATCTGCACCGCCACCACCGTGCCCGTCGCGGTGGCCACGCCGCCCGCCAGCACCGTCGTCTCGACGATCACCTTGCGGCCCTTGATCTCCTTGATCGTGCCGCGCAGCTCCAGCTCGACGCCCAGCGGCGTCGGCTTGAGGTAGCTGACCTGCAGCGAGCCGGTGACGAAGCGCGGCGCCGGCTGCGCATCGAGCTCCCGGCCCTGAGAGCGGACCATCGCCGCGAAGGCGCTGCCGGTGCTGTGGCAGTCCACCAGCGAGGCGATCAGGCCGCCGTAGACGAAGCCGGGCACCGCCGTGTGGAAGGGCAGCGGCGTGAAGCGCGTGACCGTCCCGTCGCCGTCCCAGTGCGTCTTGATGCGGTGGCCGTGCGTGTTGAGCGCGCCGCAGCCGTAGCAGTGCGCGACGTCCGCGGCGTAGTGGTCCTGGAAGGCTTTCATGGGCGACCTCGATGGTTCGCGGCTCGTGGCCGCGCCGAGGCACTGTAGCAAGCCTTCAGTCGTTCGAATGCAGCGCCGTGTTGAGCCCGCCCCAGCGCTGCGCGTCGGTCTCCAGCACCTCGACGGCGCCGCTCTGGCTGTTGCGGCGGAACAGCAGGCCCGGGCGGCCGGAGAGCGTGCGCGCGGCCACCACGCGGCCGTCGGGCAGCTTGACCTTGGTGCCGGCGGTCACGTACAGGCCCGCCTCGACGATGCACTCGTCGCCCAGCGAGATCCCGATGCCTGCGTTGGCGCCCAGCAGGCTGCGCTCGCCGATGGAATTCTTCGTCTTGCCGCCGCCCGACAGCGTGCCCATGATGGACGCGCCCGCGCCGACGTCGGAGTTGCGGCCGACGACCACGCCCGGCGTGACGCGGCCCTCGACCATCGACTCGCCCAGCGTGCCTGCGTTGAAGTTGACGAAGCCCTCGTGCATGACGGTGGTGCCAGCCGCCAGGTGCGCGCCCAGGCGCACGCGGTCGGCGTCGGCCACGCGCACGCCCTCGGGCACCACGTAGTCGCTCATGCGCGGGAACTTGTCGACGGACGGCACCGCCAGGTGGTGGAACTCGGCGGCCGCGAGCGCGCGCAGTTCCTCGACGCGCGCCGGCAGCACGGGGCCGGCGGACGTCCACGCGATGTTGTTCAGTAGCGCGAACACGCCCTCGAGGTTGAGCTCGTTGGGCTTGACCGCACGCTCCGACAGCAGGTGCAGCCGCAGCCACACGTCCTCGGTCGACGCGGGCGCCGCGTCCAGCGATTCGATCTGCACCTGGACGACGTCGCCGGTGACGAGCCCCAGCTTCTCGGCCAGGCAGCCGCGGCGAGCGTTGGCCGGGTCGCGCGGGAACCAGACGTCCAGGGTCTTGCCGGTGGCGAGGTCGCGGTAGCGGTGGCCGGTGCGTCGGATGGTCATGATGCGGGTCGTGCAAGGCGTCGGGACCCCGCAGGATGCCACGCACCGCGGGCCGCCCGGTTCGCCGTGCGGCAACCCTCTATTCGACGCGCCGCCCGCCCCAGCCCATGCGCCGCATCACGCCGTCGCGGCGCACCAGCCAGTGCCACAGCGCCCCCAGCACGTGCAGCGTGACGAGGACGGCCAGCAGCGCCGCGAGCCAGCCATGCAGGTGGAACGTGGGGTACGGGTCGAACGACGGCGGCAGCGGCGCGCCGTTGCGCGCGAAGACGATGTCGTTCAGGTGCGCGATGAGCGCCGTCGCATAGCCGCTGGCCACCATGCCCGCCACCAGCACGTAGAACGCGATGTGCGCCCGGCCCGCCGCGCGCGCGGACGCGGGCGTGCCCAGGCCCGCGGGCGCGGGCCTGGCCGTGCGCCAGCGCACGGCCAGGCGGATCAGCATCGCCGCCAGGATCGCCATGCCCAGGCCCATGTGCCACTCGAGCATGTCGATCTTGCGCGGATCGGAGTTGGGCAGCGTGCGCAGCACGAAGAACCCGAACAGCAGCGAGCCGATGATGAACCACGCCAGCGTCCAATGCAGCAGCACCAGCACGGGGTGGTACTTGTTGGCGCGGGCGCCGGCCCGCGCCCCGGGGCCGGCCCGGCCCGTGGTCGGTGCGTGCGCGCTCATGCCAGGCTCGCGACGACGCGCTCCAGTTCGCCCAGGTTGCGTTCCCAGCCGTACCTGGCGCCCACGAAGTTGCGCTGGTCCTGCTCGCGGAAGCCCGACTGCTCCATGCGCACCAGCACGCCGCCGTCGACCGGCTCCAGCGTCCACTTGACGACGGTCTTCAGGCCGTTGGCGGCCTCCTCGCCCGACGAGTTCCACGTGTACGACAGTTCGTTCGGCGGCTCGACCGACAGCACCTCGCAGTCGGTCACGCCGTTCCAGCCCTCCATCGGCGGCATGCGGAAGGTGAAGCGGTGGCCCACGCGCGGCTCGAAGTCGTTGGACATCAGCCAGTCCTCCAGCAGCGGCCCCTGCGTGAGGGCGCGCCAGATCTTGTCCTGCGAATGCGGCATGCGACGCTCGACGACGACGCTGCGGGTGGTGGCGGAGGCAGTTGCGGTGTTCATCATTGGTCCATCCTGTTGAGCAAATTTTCGAGGCGATCCATGCGCTCGTCCCAGAAGACGGCGTAGAAGCGCATCCAGTCCATCAATGGGGCCAGGCCCTTGGGCTCGGCGCGGTAGTGCACGACGCGGCCGTCCGGCCTTTCCTGCACCAGCCCAGCGGCCTTCAGCACGTTCAGATGCTTGGAGACCATCGGCTGCGAGACACCCGCCTGCGCGGTGAGCGCGCGGACGTTGAGCTCGCGGCCCTCGCGCAGCAGGCGCTCGAGGAGCGCGCGCCGCGTGGGGTCGGCCAGGGCCTTGAAGACGTCATCCGGTTCGGTGGGCATGGACGAATCATAACCATATGGTTATTTAAACGTCAAAGGCCCCATGCGCTACGCTGGCAATCATGAAGACGCTGCCACTCCGACTCTCGCCCGGCGACGACCTGCGCGCCGCCCTGGCCGACGCGGCCGCCGCCGCCGGCGCCGAGGCCGCGTTCGTGCTCGCGGGCATCGGCAGCCTGCGCGAAGCCCGTCTGCGGCTGGCCGGACGCGACGCGCTCGAGCGCCTCGCCGGCGACCTCGAGATCCTCACGCTGTCGGGCACGCTGGGCGCGGGCGGTGCGCACCTGCACGCGAGCCTGTCGGACGCCGACGGCCGCGTGCTGGGCGGCCACGTCGCGCCGGGCTGCATCGTGCGCACCACGGCCGAGGTGCTGCTGGCGCTGCTGGACGACGTGCGCTTCACGCGCGAGCCCGATGCGGCCACCGGCTACGCCGAGCTGCACGTCTGGCCGCGCGGCGGGGCGTGAGGTCCTCGCGATCTAGAATGACGGGTTTCCCGCCAGAGTTCTCCCGCCATGACCGACGCCGCCTCCCTGCCCACGCTGCCCGACCGCCTGTCCGTCGACCCGCGCAGCCCGCATCACGTGGCCGCGATCTTCGACCACGACATCGGCATCCGCTTCAACGGCAAGGAGCGCTTCGACGTCGAGGAGTACTGCATCAGCGAAGGCTGGGTGCGCGTGCCCGCCGGCGCCAAGAAGGTCGACCGCAAGGGCAACCCGCTGATGATCAAGCTCAAGGGCACCGTCGAGGCCTTCGTGAAGCCCGCGCCCGCCGCGGCGCCGGACGCGCCCGCCGCCTGACCTGCGCGATCAGCGCTTCTTGCGCGACGCGGCCTTCTTCTCGAGCCGCTGCGCCTCGGCGGCCATCCCGGCTGCCCACCACGCCGCGAATTCGTCCGGCGTCTCCAGCGTGACGCGCCCCCAGGCGCCGCTGCGGAAGTCGTTGAGCGCGATCTCCGCGGCCTTCTGCATGTTCACGCGCCCGCCGGCCATCAGGCCGCCGCGCCGGCGGCCCACCTCGGCCAGCAGCTCCTCGTCGGTCATCGCCGTGAAGTCGGCCGTCTTGTAGCGCGTGGTGATGCGGTCGGCGTAGCGATGGCGCACGCGCGACAGCAGCGCCATCGCCACGAGCTCCTCGTCGTACGCGTTGCGGCCGATGGCGCCGCTGGCGGCCAGGTTGTAGCCGCCCTCCTCGATCAGGATGCGCGGCCACAGCATGCCGGGGGTGTCGAACAGGTAGAAGTCGTTGGCCAGGACGATCTTCTGCTCCATCTTCGTGATGCCCGGCTCGTCGCCCGTCTTGGCCGCGCGCTGGCCGTTGAGCGTGTTCACGAGCGTGGACTTGCCCACGTTGGGGATGCCGCAGATCAGCACGCGCACCGGCTTGACCATGCCGCCGCGGTTGGGCGCGAGCGCGCGGCATTCGGTGACGAGCGCCTTGGCCGGCCCGGCGACGCTCGCATCGAGCCCGATGGCCCGCGTGCCAGGCTGCGCGCGGTAGTGCGCGAGCCAGGCGTCGGTGAGCTCGGGGTCGGCCAGGTCCTGCTTGTTCAGCACCTTGAGCGCCGGCTTGCCCTGCGTCATCTCGGCCAGCAGCGAGTTCGCGCTGGAGCCGGGCAGGCGGGCGTCGAGCAGTTCGATGACGACGTCGATGTCCGGCAGGCGCTCGGCGATCGCCTTGCGGGTCGTGTGCATGTGACCCGGGAACCACTGGATGGCCATCTGGAGGAAGCTTTCTGGGACGAAGGAACAGGCGGCATTTTCCGTCATGCGCGAAGCGTGGCCGCTCGCGGGCCAGGTCGTCCGACCCGCCAGGATGACCGCCGGGTCGCCCGTCCCCCGCGCGGGCGGTCGGCCGGTCGCCGGCATGTCACGCGACCCGGCGTTGCGCTATCGTCCGGGATCGCCATCTCCGGGACGATTCCTTGACCACGCCACACGACACCGCGCCCTACCCCATCGGCACCCCCGGCACGCCCTGGGGCCCGCAGGAACGGGCCGCCTGGCTCGCGCGCCAGCGCATCCGGCGCAGCTACGAGACCGAGGTCGTCCAGCCGCTCAAGGCGCGCCTGCCCGCGGCGGCGCACCTGTTCTCGTACGGCGTGCTCGATTACGCGCGCCTGGGCCTGCCCGCCTATCCGCTGCTTGCCGTGCGCAGCCGCGACTGGCAAGCCGGCAGGCCGACCGTGCTGGTGACCGGCGGCGTGCACGGCTACGAGACCAGCGGCGTGCAGGGCGCGCTGCAATGGATCGCCGACGACTTCGAGCGCCACGCGCGCGACGTCAACGTGCTGGTGCTGCCCTGCATCAGCCCGTGGGGCTACGAGACCGTCAACCGCTGGAACCCCGACGCGCTCGACCCGAACCGCAACTTCCGCCAGGACAGCCCGGCCGCCGAATCGGCCCTGGCGATGGCGTGCGTGGCGGCGCACGGCGGCGCGGTCGACCTGCACGTCGACCTGCACGAGACCACCGACACCGACAACAGCGAGTTCGGCCCGGCCAAGGCCGCGCGCGACGGCAAGGCCTTCGACTGGCACGCGATCCCCGACGGCTTCTACCTGGTCGGCGACACCGAGCGCCCGGCGCCCGATTTCCAGCGCGCGCTGGTCGAGGCCGTACGTCCCGTGACCCACATCGCCGACGCCGACGAGCACGGCTGCATCATCGGAACGAAGCTCGAGCAGCCCGGCGTCATCAACTACGCCAAGCGCGAACTGGGCCTGTGCGGCGGCATGACCGCCGCCCGCTTCGTGACGACGACCGAGGTCTACCCCGACAGCCCCGCCGCCACGCCCGCGCAATGCAACGCGGCGCAGGTGGCCACGGTGGTCGCCGCGATCGACTACCTGCTCGACGACGGCGCGGCCGCGCGGTGACGCCATGGACCCTCTGGACATCGAACTCGATCGGCTCTTCGCCGTCGCCTCAGGCGCGACGCCGATGACGCTCGCCGACGCCGCGGGTCGCACGCGCGCCCTCGTGCTGGAGGTGGTTCAGCCCACGGGCTGGGACGCGCTGGCGCCGCTTTGGCAAGGCGTGCAGGCCGAGCTCGGCCTGCCGGCGCCGGCCATCGCCGTGTCGGGCACCGACGGCCTGCAACTGTGGTTCTCGACGGAGTCTCCCGTCGATCCG
>DATCRO010000261.1:0-7374 GCA_036569025.1 Burkholderiaceae bacterium | reverse complement strand
CTTCATCCTGGAGAACCGCGCCGGCGCCCCGACGCTGCTGTCGCGCCGCCGCCTGAACGCCGAGCACCCGATCGAGGTGGTGGGCGAGCAGCTGCGCGCGATGATGCCGTGGATCAAGGCCAACAAGCTGGTCGACAAGTCCAGGAACTGAAGAACTGACGACCCCACGGTCCGCTCGCGCTCCCTGCCCCCGAGGGGCCGGACGCGAGCGGCCCGGCGAAGCCGGATCCGCCGCTCCCTCGACTCTCGTTCGAGTCGAATGAGCGGCGGCGCCGGGCAGGTCCCAAGGCCACTTCGGTGGCCTTTTTCTTTGGTATCGACACACGGGCCGCGGCCGGCGCTGCGGTATCCTCCCGCACCATGAATTTTTTCCCGATGCGTGCGCGATGAACGACCTGATCCCGACTCCGGACGACGAGGTCGATGACGACGTGCATGTGGCGCCGCGCCGGCGCCGCAAGGGCGTCTACATCCTGCCCAACCTGTTCACGCTGGCCGCGCTGTTCGGCGGCTTCTACGCCATCGTGATGGCGATGAACGGGCACTACGTGCTGTCGTGCTACGGCATCTTCTGCGCGATGGTGCTGGACAGCCTGGACGGCCGCGTCGCCCGCATGACCAACACGCAGAGCGCGTTCGGCGCCGAGATGGACAGCCTGTCCGACATGGTCAGCTTCGGTGCCGCGCCGGCGCTGATCGTCTACGAATGGGCGCTCAAGGGACTGGGCAAGGCGGGCTGGGGCATCGCGTTCTTCTACTGCGCCTGCGCGGCGCTGCGCCTGGCGCGCTTCAACACCAACCTCGCGGTGGTGGACAAGCGCTACTTCCAGGGCCTGCCCAGTCCGGCGGCCGCCGCGCTGGTGGTGGGCTTCATCTGGGTGGTGGTCGACACCTCCAGCGGCGACGTCAACGGCGACATGGTGCTGTCCTGGGCCGCGGCCATCGCCACGTTCTACGCCGGCGTCACGATGGTCGTGAACGTGCCGTTCTACAGCTTCAAGGACCTCAGCCTGAAGCGTTCGGTGCCCTTCATCGTGATCGTGCTGATCGCGCTGGCGATCGGCATCATCAGCCTGCAGCCGGCGCGCATGATCTTCGCGATCTTCTGCCTGTACGGCGTCTCGGGCTATTTCGTCTATGCGTACAAGCGCGCCAAGGGCCGGCCGGTCAGCGCCATCGCGCTGTCCACCGACGAGCCCGACGAGGTCGGCCTGCATCGCTGAGGCCTCGCGTCACGCGCGGGCGCGTGCGCGTCCGGGCGCGATCTGGTTCAATCCACGACGACCTCACTCGCCGACGGGACTGCCGTGATCGACCTCGCTACCCTGGCCACCTTCATGGCCGTCGTCCTCGGGCTGTTCCTGGTGCCGGGCCCGGCCGTCCTGCTGGTGCTGACGCGCACCGCCCAGGGCGGGCGCCGCGTGGGCATCGCCACCGGCGCGGGTATCGCCCTGGGCGACCTCGTGCACACGCTGCTGGCGGCGGTCGGGCTGTCGGCGCTGCTGCTGACCTCGGCGCTGGCGTTCGGCATCGTCAAGCTGTGCGGCGCGGGCTACCTGCTGTGGCTGGGCGTGCGGGCGTTCCGGGAGCGTCCCGTCGCTGGCGAGTCGTCGCCGGCGAGTTCGGTGCCGGCGGTATCGGCGTCGCGCGCCTTCTGGCAGGCGATCCCCGCCGAGGTGCTCAATCCGAAGACGGCGTTGTTCTTCCTCGCGTTCATGCCGCAGTTCGTCCATGCCGGGCGCGGCCACGCGCTGGCGCAGTTCCTCGTGCTGGGCCTGGTATTCGTCGCCATGAGCCTGGTCTATTCGACGACCCTGGCCTTCGTCGCCCGCCGCCTGGGCCAGGCCGTCGGCCGCCTGCGATGGCTCGACCGCTGGAAGGGCAGGCTGATCGGCGCGATCTTCGTGTCGCTGGGCGTGCGCGTCGCGTTCCAGCAGCAGTGAAAGATTCGTCCTTGCGAAGGATTGCTTCGTCCAACGCGAAGAATTGGTCGCCACAAGCCGGAAAGGCCGTGCTATATTCGTCGGCATGACGTCCCGAATTGCGCTGATCACGCTATCCCTAGCCGGAGTACCGCGGGTGCATTGATCAGTCACGTCTGAACCGAAATTCCGATCAACGGCCCGCCTTGCGCAACGCAGCGGGCCGTTTTTCATTTCCAGTGCGGCGTTGCCATCCTAAAAATCCCTCCTGGAGAACCAGCGATGTCCATGCTCAAGAACCCCGCCACGAAGTACCGTCCCGTCGCCCCCGTGCGCCTGGCCGACCGCACCTGGCCCGACGTCGTCCTGACCAAGGCCCCCGTGTGGTGCAGTTCCGACCTGCGTGACGGCAACCAGGCGCTGATCGAGCCGATGGACGGCGAGCGCAAGATGCGCATGTTCGAGACGCTGGTGCGCACCGGCTTCAAGGAGATCGAGATCGGCTTTCCGTCGGCGTCGCAGACGGACTTCGATTTCGTGCGCAAGCTGATCGAGGAAAACCTGGTGCCCGACGATGTCACGATCCAGGTGCTGACGCCCGCACGCGAGCACCTGATCCGCCGCACGTTCGAGGCCGTCGTGGGCGCCAAGAAGTGCATCATGCATCTGTACAACGCCACCGCGCCGATCATGCGCAAGGTCGTGCTCGGCGTGGACGTCGAGGGCGTCATCGAGCTGGCCGCCAGCCATGCGCGTCTCATCAAGGAACTGGCCGCCAGGCAGCCCGGCACCGACTGGCGCTTCGAGTATTCGCCCGAGATGTTCTCGGACACCGAGCTCGACGTCTCGCGCCGCGTGATCGATGCCGTCACCGAGGTGTGGCAGCCCACGCCCGAGCGCACCTGCATCATCAACCTGCCCACGACGGTGGAGCATTCCACGCCCAACATCTACGCCGACATGATCGAGTGGACGTGCCGCAACATCCAGCGCCGCGACGCCATCGTGATCTCCGCGCATCCGCACAACGACCGCGGCACCGGCACCGCCACCGCCGAGCTGGCGATGATGGCCGGCGCCGACCGCATCGAGGGCTGCCTGTTCGGCAACGGCGAGCGCACGGGCAACGTCGACATCGTCAACATCGCGCTGAACCTGTACACGCAGGGCGTCGACCCGCAGCTGGACTTCTCCGACATCGACGAGATCCGCCGCGTCGTCGAGTACTGCAACCAGCTGCCGGTGCACCCGCGCCACCCGTACGTGGGCGACCTCGTCTTCACGTCGTTCTCGGGCTCGCACCAGGACGCCATCAAGAAGGCGTTCGCCGCGCGCCGCGAGGGCGACGTCTGGGAGATGCCGTACCTGCCGATCGACCCGAAGGACCTGGGCCGCAGCTACGAGGCGATCATCCGCGTCAACAGCCAGTCCGGCAAGGGCGGCATCTCGTACCTGCTCGAGTCGGAGTACGGGCTCGAGCTGCCGCGCCGCCTCCAAATCGAGTTCAGCCAGGTCGTGCAGGCCGTCATGGATGCGCAGGGGCGCGAAGTCACGGCGTCGGACATTTGGCGAATCTTCGAATCCGAATACCGGTTGGCCGAAGGCGCCATCACGATGTCCGACCTGACGCAGACGGACGTCGGCTCGGGCCGCGTGCGCGTCGTGGGGCATGCCGCGGTGACCGGCAGCCGCATCGCGTTCGAAGGCGAGGGCAACGGCCCGGTCGACGCGTTCGTCGACGGCCTGTCGCGCGCCGCGGGCGTGCCCGTCAAGGTGCTGAACTACCACGAGCACTCGATGGGCGGCGGCGCGCAGGCGCGCGCGGCGGCCTACGTCGAGGTGCGTGTGGGCGAGGCGGCGCCCGTGTTCGGCGTTGGCATCGACCCCAACATCGTTCGCGCCACCTTGCTGGCGGTGCTGTCGGCCACGTCGCGCGGCGCCAGCACGCTGGTGGTCGAAGAAGGCGCGGCGCAGGCCGTCGCCTGATCCTGCCCGCGATCCCGGCCCGCCTGCGGGCTCCGGGATCGCGCGAGCGTCCCGGATCCGGGAAAGTCAGTAGAGGCCCGTTGCGTTGGGAAACGCGGACGGGCCTCGCGTTACCTTAAGTCACGTGCCGGCCCGGATTACCGTGGCAAATGCCCGCTTTTCGGACCATCCGGCTCATGGTGGATGCGGAAAATCCGATCCTGAGGATGGCATTGCGTTTTCTTCAATGTGAACGTTCCGTCCCGGCGTGGATCCGACTCCCAGATTTTTCGTCGCTGCGTCAGCCGAAACCCGGTTTCCTGCGTTAGACAGCTTTATCCGGCGGTCTGACCATCCCTAGGCCGGTCGACAGCTGGTACGCTCGTTCGACGTCCGGTTGAGGAATTCCACGCAAGCTTTTGATCTTGCATGGATTTTTCCTTTGCTTTAGACTGAAACAAATGGTGATGCAACTGGCCCCCAGCTCTTCCGTTTCGCGGAAATTCAAGCAACTGTCGCGTTGGGCCTTGACCTGCGCGGTCGGCAGCGCCCTGGTTTGTGCCTCGTTCGCCGCGTCGGCGACCGTCACCGAGAGCAGCACCACGGCCACGCCGCACCATCGCAAGGCGGCGACGCACGCCGTGCGCGGCAAGCGTGTCGTCTCGGTGCGCCGCACGACCACCGTCACGCGCACGACCACCCGCATCAGCGAAGTGCCGTCGCAGTCGGTCGGCTACGCCGCCGGCCTGCATTCCACCGAGGATCCGCTGCTGCTGCGTTCGGGCGCGGCGCTGGTGCTGGACCAGGACACCAAGGAAGTCCTGTACAGCAAGAATCCGGAGGCCGTGCTGCCGATCGCCTCGCTGAGCAAGCTGATGACCGCGCTGGTGATCAGCGAGGCGCACCAGCCGCTCGACGAAGAGCTGACGATCACGACGGACGACATCGACACCGAGAAGAACACGCGATCGCGCCTCAAGCCCGGCACCACGCTGACGCGCGGCGTGATGCTGCACCTCGCGCTGATGGCGTCGGAGAACCGCGCCGCCAATGCCCTTGGCCGCAACTACCCGGGCGGCCTGACGGCCTTCGTCGCGGCGATGAACGCCAAGGCCAAGGAACTGGGCATGAACGACACGCACTACGTCGAGCCCACCGGCCTGTCGAGCCAGAACAAGTCCAGCGCGCGCGACCTCGCCGTGCTGGTGAACGCGGCCCACCAGGTGCCGCTGCTGCGCGAATACTCGACGACGCCGTCGCTGGACGTCGAACTGGGCCGCCGCCAGGTGCAGTTCCACACCACCGACCGCCTGGTCGCCAATCCGACCTGGGACATCGGCCTGCAGAAGACCGGCTTCATCAACGAAGCCGGCCAGTGCCTGGTGATGCAGGCCCAGATGGCCGGCCGCAAGCTGATCATGGTGCTGCTCGATTCGGCCGGCAAGTACTCGCGCATCGCCGATGCCGAGCGCATCCGCAAGTGGGTCATGGCCAATCACGGCGCATCGCAGACGCCGTCCCCGACGACCCGCACGGCCGACGCCACGAGCTGACCCGCAAGGTTTCTCCTCGATCGCCAGAACAACAACGCGATGGGAAAAGGGCCGGTGGCGCAAGCTGCCGGCCCTTTCAATTTGCAGAGCAAATAAAAGGAGCTGCCGCGAGGCTGCCCTTTGAATTTGCGGAGCAAATAAAAGGAGCTGCCGCGAGGCTGCCCTTTCAATTTGCGCGGCGTCGAGCCGTCATTCTGCGCGGAGCGAAGCGGAGTCGCGGAAGCCACGTCGGCCAAGGCCTGCGGCGTCCCGGAACGGCCACCTCCAGGGCGGGGTGGGTCCTGCGACTGCGCGCAGGATGACACGCTTCCTGCAGACGCGGCAACGTGGCTCGCCATCCCGCGACGAGGTGCGGACCCAGACAAGAAGAGCCGCGGAATGCGGCCCTTCGCCTTGCGGAATGCGAACGCCTCCTCAAGCCGCGACGTTATGCCCCAGCGCCGCCGAGATCTTCGCCGCGGTTTCCTTCACGCGATCCAGCCAGGTCTCCTCGAGCCGATCGGCCGGCGCCGAGATCGACAGCCCGGCCACGAGGCGGCCCTGGTCGTCGTAGATGCCGGCGGCCATGCAGCGCACGCCGAGCTCGAGCTCCTCGTCGTCGCGCGAGATCGAGGTGCGCCGGATCTTGTCGAGCTCGCGTTCGAGCATCGGCAGGTCGGTGAGGCTGTTGCGCGTGTGGCCGGTCAGGCCCGTGCGCGTCGCGTAGGCGCGCACGCGCTGGGGTTCGTCGTTGGCCAGGAACAGCTTGCCGACCGACGTGAGGTGCAGCGGCGCGCGGCCGCCGACGGCGCGCACGACCTGCATGCCCGAGCGCTCGCTGTAGGTGCGCTCGATGTAGACGATCTCGTCGCCCTGGCGCACCGACAGGTTGACCGGCTGGTGCGTCAGCTTGTGCAGTTCGCGCATCGGGCCGATGGCGGCCTCGCGCACGTCCAGCCGCGCCTTCACGAGGTTGCCGAGCTCCAGCAGGCGCATGCCCAGGCGGTAGCTGCCGGCCTCGGGGCGTTCGACGAAGCGACCTTCGGCCAGATCGTTGAGGATGCGGTGGGCGGTGGACGGGTGCAGCCCGGTGCGGGCGCTGAGCTCCTTCAGCGGCACGGGGTCGGTGTGCGCGGCCAGGACGTCGAGCAGCGCGTAGGCGCGTGCGAGGACCTGGATGGTGGGTCCGGAGCCTTCTGACTTGGACATGGATGGTCGGCCTGGGCTGTGGGATGCTTATTCTCGCATGGTGAAACCCGGATTCACGCTGCGAGTCACGACAGCCGGCTCTAACCGACCGATGCGCGGGCGGCCGCTTCGCCGGCACGGACGGCCGACTCCAGCGTGGCGGGGTAGGGGCCGGCCACCCAGTCGCCGGCGGCGCGCAGGCCGGGCGCGATGTCCATGCCGGGCCGCAGCACGCCGGCGGTGCAGCGGAACGTGGCGCGCTTGTCGGCGCGCACGCTCGACAAGTCGATCGGCGCGCGCTCGGCGATGCCGAACGCGCGCCGGTACTGCCCGATGGCCGCCGCGGCGACCGCGTCGCTGCCGCGCGCCAGCCAGCGTCCGGCGGCGCTCACCACCAGCGTGACGCGGTCGGCGCCGGCCGGTTGCTCGCCCAGCTTGAACGCGAACTGCGCGGGCGCGTCGACGTCGTTCGCGTCGAGCGCCAGCATGGGCGCAGGCCACGCGCGCGGCGGCGCGGTCACCGTGATGGTGACGATGGGCTCGTGCGCGAGCGCGGCCGCGACGGCTGACCAGGCGGGCGCCAGCACGTGCGTCAGGCGCGCGGCGTCGGTTGCGGGCGTGGCGAGGATCACTTGATCGAACGGCGGCTCCGGCTTGCACGAGTCGTCGCCGGCCGCTGCGCAATCGACGCGCCAGCGGCCCTCGTCGCGTGCGAGCGCGGTGACGCGTTTGCGCAAATGGACGGCCGCGCCGTGCGCGCGCAGCCA
>DATCRO010000260.1:0-3450 GCA_036569025.1 Burkholderiaceae bacterium | reverse complement strand
CGCGTCCGAACACCGCGTTATCGGCCAGGTTGCGCCCCAGGGCGCCCGCCACGACCTCGCCCATCTTCAGCGCGGTGCCGCTGGGCGCGTCGATCTTGTTGCGGTGGTGGGCCTCGATGATCTCGATGTCGTAGCCGTGCGAGAACGCCTTGGCGGCCTGCTCGATCAGGCGCATCACGACGTTCACGCCCACGCTCATGTTGGGCGCCATGAACACGGGGATGCGCTGGGCGAAGCCGCCGATCGCGGCCTTCTGCTCGGCGCTGAAACCGGTGGTGCCGATCACCAGCGCGACGCCGCGCGCGGCGCAGGCCTCCAGGTGGTGCAGCGTGCCCTCGGGGCGCGTGAAGTCGATCAGCACCTGGCTGGCGGCGAGCGCGGCGTCGAGGTCGGCGGCGATGGCCACGCCCGTGGTGCGGCCGAGGAACGCGCCGGCGTCCTGGCCCAGCAGCGGGCTGCCTGCGACATCGAGCGCGCCGGCGAGCGCGCAGTCCGGTGCGTCCAGCACGGCTTCGATCAGCATGCGGCCCATGCGCCCGGAGGCGCCGGCGATCGCGATGCGAAGCGGGGCCGCGGCGCTCACGGCGTGGCCGTCTCGAGCGGCGGATAGCTGCGCGTGACGCCGGCCACCTCGACACCCGACGCCGCGGGCGCGGCCGGGGCCACCGGCGCGGGCAGCGCGGCCTTCTCGGCGTCGGTCAGCTCGAGCTTGGGCGTGGACGTGGGCAGCTTCTTGCGGCTGATCTGGGCGACGAACTCGTCCTCGCTGGGCAGTTCCGGCGCGTCGATCTTCTGCACCTTGTCCTTGTCGAACATCACGGCGAACGCGCGCCGCTGGTCGTCGAAGCCCTGGCGCTTGAGCGTGAAGACGTAGTCCCAGCGGTCGGCGTGGAACGGGTCGGTGATCAGCGGCGAGCCGAGGATCTCCTTGACCTGCACCTTGGACATGCCTTCCTTGACCTGCGCCATCTGCTCGGTCGTGACGACGTTGCCCTGGACGATGTCGGGCTTGTACGGCGCGATGAAGGCGAGGAAGCCCTTGACGGACGCCGGCTCGTTGAAGCTGGAGCAGCCGCCGAGTGCGAGAGCGGCCAGGACGGAGGCGGACAGGGGAAGGAACCGGGAGAAGACCGTGATGCGCATCGACAAGCTCTGAACCGCCGCCCCAACGAGGCCAAGGGTGGATATGATTGACCGGTGATTCTAGTCTGCGCCGCGTCCCGCGAAGCGCGACTTTGTCCTGCTTAACATGACCCACGCTGAAGAACTCAAGAGCAGCGGCCTGAAGGCGACCTTGCCGCGGATCAAGATCCTCGAGGTCTTCCAGCAGTCCGTCGAACGCCACCTGACGGCCGAGGACGTCTACAAGACCCTGCTTAATGAAGGGTCTGACATCGCGCTCGCCACCGTCTACCGCGTGCTCATGCAGTTCGAGCAGGCCGGCATCCTCGCGCGCAGCCATTTCGAGTCCGGCAAGTCGGTGTTCGAGCTCAACGAGGGCACCCACCACGACCACCTGCTGTGCCTGACCTGCGGCCGCGTCGAGGAGTTCTTCGATCCCGAGATCGAGGCGCGCCAGCGCGAGGTGGCCGCGTCGCGCGGCTTCACGCTGCAGGAGCATGCGCTGTCGCTGTACGCGGTGTGCACGCGCGAGAACTGCGAGCATCGGCCGGCGCCGAAGGTCCATCCGCGGCATCACGGCTGAGGGCGGCGTCGTCGTCGCGCGAGACTCGGCACGCACGACCCGTCATTCCGCGCGCAGTCGCGGAATCCACCTCAACCTTGAGGCAGCGCTGCTCGCCAGCGTGGATCCTGCGACTTCGCGCCAGGATGACGGCGTTGTTGTGGTTGGCGACCTCGCCGGGCTACTCGCCGCCTTTGGCCATCGCGTCCTGGTGGCGCTTGACGAATTCCTGGTAGGTATCGATCCCGCGCAGCTGCAGGATCGTGTTGCGCACGGCGGCCTCCACCAGCACGGCGAGGTTGCGGCCGGCATCGACGGCGATGACGACCTTGCGCACGGGGATGCCCAGGATCTCGTCGTACATCGGCTCGTAGGGCAGGCGCTCGAACTCGCGCTCCATCGTCTCCTTGCGCACGAGGTGCACGATGAGCTTCAGGCGCATCTTCCGGCGCACGGCGGTCTCGCCGAAGATCGCCTTGATGTCGAGCAGGCCGATGCCGCGCACTTCCAGCAGGTTCAGCAGCAGGTCGGGACAGCGCCCTTCGAGCGTGGACTGCGAGACGCGGTAGAGATCGACGGCGTCGTCGGCGACCAGGCCGTTGCCGCGCGAGATCAGCTCCAGGCCGAGTTCGCTCTTGCCGAGCCCGGACTCGCCGGTGATCAGCACGCCCACGCCCAGGATGTCCATGAACACGCCGTGGCGCGTGGTGCGGTCGGCGAACAGCTGGCTCAGGTACGAGCGCACCAGGTCGATGACGTGGCCGGCCGAGGCCGACGTCACGAACAGCGGGATCTCGGCGCGGTCGCACAGCGCGACGAGCTGGTCGGGCGGACGCTCGCCGTCGGCCACGATGATGACCGGGGGCTCCAGCGTCACGATGCGCTGGATGCGGCGCGCCTGCACTTCCTGGTCGGCGTTCTCGAGGTACGCGACCTCGCGGCGGCCCACCAGCTGCACGCGGTAGGGGTGGATGTAATTGAGGTAGCCGATCAGGTCGGCGGCCGAGCGCGCCTCGCGCACCGCGGCCTCGTCGAAGCGGCGTTCCGGGTGCGCGTGCCCCGCGACCCACTCCCAGCGCAGCGCCGGCTGGTGCTCCTCGAAGAGCGCCTCGGCACTGATGACGCGGGGTTTCATGGTGCCCCCACGCTCGCTTGCGCTCGCTGCCCCCCGAGGGGGTGCTCCGCGAGCGGCCCGGCAAAGCCGGCTCCGCCGCTCCCTTGAACTCCGCTTGGGCCGATCGAGCGGCAGCGCCGGAGAGGTTCGGGGATCAGCATTTGCGGCTTACGCGACGGACTTTAGCGGTTCCCAATCGGAGATGAGTCGATGCAGCGTGGCGGCGTCGACGTCGCCCTTGAGGCGGTCGCGCAGCTCGCGATCCGACAGCATCTCGGCGATCTCGGACAGGATCTCGAGGTGGCGCTGCGTGGCCGCTTCGGGCACCAGCAGGAAGATGAGCAGGCCGACGGACTCGTCGTCCGGCGCGTCGAACGGGATGGGCTGCTGGACGCGCAGCACGGCGGCCAGCGGGTTCTTCAGGCCCTTGACGCGGCCGTGCGGGACGGCGACGCCGTGGCCCAGGCCGGTGGAACCCAGTCGTTCGCGGGCGAACAGGTTGTCGGTGACCGTCGCGCGCGCGATCGCGTGCTGGTTCTCGAACAGCACGCCGGCCTGTTCGAACACGCGCTTCTTGCTGGTGGCGTCCACGCCCACCTGGACGTTGGCAAGAGGAAGGATGGCAGCGAGACGGTTCATGAGCGTGCCTGGG
>DATCRO010000259.1:0-7569 GCA_036569025.1 Burkholderiaceae bacterium | reverse complement strand
GAGATCGACCCCGAGTTCCTGACCGGCCAGGGCCACGACCACCACCATCACGACCATGGCCACGAGGGCCACGACCACGGCCCCGGCGAGGCCTGCGACCACCCGCACCACCACGCCCACGACGACGACGTGAAGTCGTTCGCCTTCAAGTCCGAGCGCGCCTTCAACCCGACCAAGCTGGAGGACTTCCTCGGCGCGATGGTCCAGGTCTACGGCCCGAAGATGCTGCGCTACAAGGGCGTGCTGTTCATGAAGGGCAGCGACCGCAAGGTGATCTTCCAGGGCGTGCACCAGATGATGGGCAGCGACCTGGGCCCGAAGTGGGCGCCGGGCGAGAAGAAGCTGAGCAAGCTGGTGTTCATCGGCATCGACCTGCCCCGCGAGATCCTGCTCCAGGGCCTGGAGGGTTGCCTGGTCTAGGCATCTTTCTTGCCAAAGCCGCGCAATCCGGGCGAAATGCTTTCCCGGATCGCGACGGGACATGGCTACAATCGGCCCGCCTTTTTGCAAGGTCAGCCCCGCTTGGAACAACTATCCACTGTTGCTCGCTGCGGGTATAACAGCCTTCCGAGCGACCCTTCGCGAGGAGACCGACCGTGACCAAGACTTCGGCCAAGACGCTGGCACCCAGCACCGCCTCGGCATCCGGCGCAGGCGCCGCTGCGCCGAAGGCGCGTGCCAAGCCGGCCACCAAGGTTTCCTCGTCCGCGGACGGCAGCGCCGCCGCGGGCCCATCTCTCAAGAAGCCTTCCGCCAAGGCCGACATAGAACCGATGAACGCCGCAAAATCCACTGCCACCGACACGAAGCTGGCGTCTGCCTGGAAGTCCAAGGCGGGCAAGGACCTGACCGAATCCGAGCTGCTGGCGATGCCTGACAGCGAGTACATGGGCGAGAAGCAGCTGGAATTCTTCCGCGCGAAGCTCCAGGCGCTCAAGGACGACCTCCTGTCCAACGCAGGCGAGACCACCGAGCACCTGCGCGAGGACACGTCGATCGTCCCCGATCCGGCCGACCGCGCCACGATCGAGGAGGAACACGCCCTCGAGCTGCGCACGCGCGACCGCGAGCGCAAGCTGCTCAAGAAGATCTCGCAGTCGATCAGCCGCATCGACGCGGGCGACTACGGCTACTGCGACGAGACGGGCGAACCGATCGGCCTGGGCCGCCTGCTGGCGCGCCCCACGGCCACGCTGTCGCTCGAGGCCCAGCAGCGCCGCGAGATGAAGCAGAAGATGTTCGGAGACTGACCTGAGCCCGACGCCCGCTTCCCTCTCCAGCCGGAGCGCCCTGCGCCATGTCCGATAAAGACGAAAGCGGCGGCGGAGGCTTGTTCCGGCGCATGGCGCGCAAGGTCGCGGCGCCTGCGAGGGAGCTCGTCGGCATGCAGCCGCGCGACACGGACATCCGCGCCACGGAGTTCGACAAGGCCGAGATGAAGGCCATGATCGAGCGCAAGCGGCGCAACGACTACGTGCGCAAGCGCGAGCTCGACACGCTGCGGCGCATCCGCCGCGAGGGCCTGTCGGGCGATCAGGCCGCGGCGCTGACGATGCAGTCGTCGCGCATGGACGAAAGCGTGGAGGCGCGCTCGACGCAGTCCTCCGTGCAGAGCGTGGGCATCAAGGCCAAGATCGACGCGATCGAGCGCCAGATGGTGGGCGCCACGTCGCAGGTGTCGGCCGGCGGCCCGCCGCCGCCCGCCGCCAAGCCGGCACGCCCCACACCGACGATGCCGCCGGGCGTCACGCCGCCCATCCTGACCACGACGATCTTCGATCCCGAGGAACAGACGGCCACGCTGCCGGTGCCGCTCAAGCAGGACGACGACCACGTGACGGTCGCGCGCCTGGACGGCGGTCCGCTGCATCTGGACTCGCCGGAGACCTCGCCCTCGGAGCTCGGCCCCGAGACGGCCGTGCCGACGCGCAACTTCGCCAACACGATGCCCTACGCGGCCGACGCGGATCCGTTCGCGCCGCCCAAGGCGAGCCCGCCGCCCGCGCCGATCGAGCACGCGCCGCTGGAGTTCACCCCCACGCCGTTCCCGCCCCCCGCCGCGCCCGTGGCGGCGGCGCCGACGCCGGCCAACGTCAACCCGTACGCCGCCGGCGCCCCGGCCCCGGCGTCGCGCGCCCCGGCCAACGCCCGCAGCGCCGACCTGGGCGGCGGCGAGAAGGTCGAGGTCAGCGAGGTCGTGCACGACGAGGCGCTCGACGAGGCCGTCATCGCGTTCGCCGGCGGCGACTTCGCCGGCTGCGAGAAGGCGCTGCAGGCGCTGACCGGCCCGCGCGGCGAGCGCCGCGACCACGACGAGACCTGGCTGGTGCTGTTCGACCTGTACCGGGCGATCGGCCAGCAAGCCAAGTTCGAGGCGATCACGATGGAGTACGTCGAGCGCTTCCATCGCTCGGCGCCGCAATGGTTCTCGCTGCCCAAGCAGCTGGCCGAGGCCACCAAGAAGCCCGCCGAGGCCGGAAAGCCCAAGGGCGGCATCGGCTGGGTCTGCCCGCCCAACCTCGACGGCGACGCGGTGTCGCGCCTGGATGCGCTGTCGATGCAGCTGCCCTCGCCCTGGGTGATGGACTGGACGGCCCTGTCGTCGATCGACGTCGAAGGCGCCAGCAGGCTGCAGAAGCTGTTCGTCGGCTGGTCCAAGCAGCCGCTGTCGCTCGAGTGGATCGCCGGCGAGAAGCTGTTCTCGGTGCTGCAGGACATCGCGCCCACGGGCGTGCGCGACGCCGACCCCGTCTACTGGATGCTGCGCCTGGAGGCGCTGCGCCTGGCCCACCGCCCCGACCAGTTCGACGAGGTCGCGATCGACTACTGCGTCACCTTCGAGGTGTCCCCGCCCAGCTGGGAGAACTCGCGCTGCAAGGCGCAGCTGAGCGGCAGCACGCAGAACACGCAGCCGCTGTCGCTGTCGGTCGTGGGCGAGGCGACGACCAGCTTCATGGACACCTCCATGCTCAGCGAGGAGGAGGCGCCGGCGCAGCAGGTGCAGATCACCTCGCTGGAGCTGGCCGGGCAGCTGTCGGGCGACCTGTCCGAGCTGCTGGGCCGTCTCAGCGCCCAGGTGGGCGACTCGCGCGTCATCCGGATCTCGTGCGCGCTGCTGATGCGCGTGGACTTCGTGGCCGCCGGCGACCTGCTCAACTGGGTGGCGCAGCGCCATGCCGAAGGCCGCGAACTCGTGTTCCACGAGACACACCGGCTGGTGGCGCTGATGTTCGGCGCCATGGGCATCAACGAGACGGCGCGCGTCCAGCTGCGCCACATCTGATATCCAGTCAGCGCCCACTCTCCCGATATTCCGCCAATCCAGGCGCCCGACGCGAGTCCGGCGCCTTTTTTGTCGGCGTCAAGATTGACCCTGCGCCGCAGAAAGTTCCCTGGAATCGAGGTAAAGACGCCTTTACCACGAATTAACTCCTTTGTGTTGCTCCTGACCGACTTTTTAAGCCGGCAAGGGCAAACCCCTAGGTAGGATTTGATCGTCGCTCCTTGAGAGCACATCACCCCAAAGGGAACACATCGTGAAAAAGACTTTCATCGCCGGCGCCGTCGCCGTGCTCTCCCTGGCCGGCAGTTCGGCCTTCGCCCAGGCCTACGTGGGCATCAACCTGGGCGAAAGCCACGCCAACCGCGGCTGCGACGCCGGCGCGGCCAGCGGCCTGATCGACAGCTGCGACAAGACCGACTTCGCCTGGAAGATCAACGGCGGCTACCAGCTCCCGGGCACCCCGTGGGCGGGCGAACTGACCTACTTCAACCTCGGCAAGTTCAAGGGCACGGGCCCGACGGCCTCCGGCACGGCCAAGGACTCCTACTGGGGCCTGGGCGGCGCCTATCACCAGGACTTCGGCAGCGGCTGGGGCGGCGTGGCCCGTGCCGGCGCGGCCTACGGCACCAGCAAGGTCGATTACAGCCTGGCTGGCGTGTCGGGCGAGCAGACCAAGAACGGGTGGCATCCGTACTACGGCCTGGGCGTGACCTACCAGGTGGCCAAGAACATCAAGATCGAAGGCGACTGGGACAACACCCGCATCACCTCGCAGGTGCCGACCTACGCCTCGTCGACGGCCGTGGTCAACAGCTACACGATCGGCGCCTCGTTCGGCTTCTGAGGAAGCCAGCCGACCTGCGGTGCGGCCCAGCCGGCCGCAGGCCCACGCAAGGGGCCGGGAAGCGAGGATCACATCCGAGCCGAACCGGAGCCCCCCTCGGGGGGCAGCGACCGTCAGGGAGCGTGGGGGCTCACATTCCTCGGGCCGCTTCCATCTGGACCAGGCCTTCGAAGAGCAGGCTGTCGGCGATCTCGAACTCGACGTCCAGGGCGGGCGCCAGCTTCACAGCGGCGCCGCCGGCGATCAGCACCTTGGGCGCCTGGCCGCCGCGCGCGGCCAGGCGCTTGTACTGGCGCTCGACGGCCCCGGCGATCGCGAACACGCCGCCCGACATCAGCGCGTCGCTGGTGTTGGTCGGGAACTCGGTGGTCTCGCCGGTGGGCACCTTCAGGCCGGCGGTGCCCATCTCCAGCGCCCGCAGCATCAGGCCGAAGCCCGGCAGGATCAGGCCGCCCAGGAACCGGCCGTCGGCGTCCAGCGCGTCGATGGTGACGGCCGTGCCGACCATCACCACCAGCGCCGGCCGCGGCGGACGGCCCGACGCAGCCGCCTCGGCCGTCACGCGCGCGCGGGCGCCCACGAGCGCGACCCAGCGGTCGGCGCCCAGGCGCGACGGGTGGTCGTAGCCGTTGGTGACGCCGGCCTCGGCCGGGCGCGGCACCACCCAGCGCGGGACGACGTCCCACAGTTCCATCTGCTCCTCGACGCGGCGGCGCACGGCCTCGCCGGCCACCACGCAGCCGAGCATCTGGTCGGGCGGCGGCAGGTCGGCCCATTCGGACTCGGCCAGGTCGTCGATGGTCTCGAGGAAGACGGCGCCGTGGCGCACGGGCGATTGGCCCGGCACGGGCTGGGCGAACAGCGCCCATTTCAGGCGCGTGTTGCCGATGTCGATGGCAAGGAAGCTCACAGTGCGCGAGCGTATCAGCCCACTCCCTGCCGGCGACCCGGTCGTGGGCAGTGGAAACCCACAGGTGTGTCGGGAAGGTCACACTCGGGTCCGCGCCGGCTTGCCATCCCGGCGGAAATTGACGTTTACGTAAACGTCAATTCGCCCGATACTTGCGTCCTTGTCGCAAACCCGACCGACACCCCTGCCATGACCGACCTCTCCGCAGAATTCAAGGCCCTGGCCGCGTACAAGCCCGCCCACAAGGTGCGCTTCGTGACCGCCGCCAGCCTGTTCGACGGCCACGACGCCGCCATCAACATCATGCGCCGCATCCTGCAGGGCATGGGCGCCGAGGTGATCCACCTGGGCCACAACCGCTCGGTCGACGAGGTGGTCACCGCCGCGCTGCAGGAAGACGTGCAGGGCATCGCCGTGAGCAGCTACCAGGGCGGCCACAACGAGTACTTCGCCTACATGGTGGACCTGCTGCGCGAACGCGGCGGCGAGCATATCCAGGTGTTCGGCGGCGGCGGCGGCGTGATCGTGCCGGCCGAGATCCGCGCGCTCGCCGAGAAGGGCGTACGCATCTACAGCCCCGAGGACGGCCAGCGCATGGGCCTGCAGGGCATGATCGGCGAGATGGTGATGACCTGCGACAAGGACATCTCCGGTTTCGCGCCCGCCAGGCTCGACGAGCTGCGCGGCCACGGCCCGCAGGCCTGGCGCAAGCTGGCGCAGCTGATCACGGCGCTCGAGAACAAGGGGCTGGACGACGCGCGCGTCGCCGCCGTGCACGAGGCGGCCGCGGGCGTCAGGACGCCGGTGATCGGCATCACCGGCACCGGCGGCGCAGGCAAGTCGTCGCTGACCGACGAGCTGATCCGCCGCTTCCGCCTCGACCAGCGCGACCGCCTGCACATCGCGGTGATCTCCATCGACCCGTCGCGGCGCAAGAGCGGCGGCGCGCTGCTGGGCGACCGCATCCGCATGAACGCGATCAACCCGTGGGCCGACGGCCAGCCCAAGGTCTACATGCGTTCGCTGGCCACGCGCGACGCCGGCTCCGAGATCAGCCAGGCCCTGCCCGACGTGCTCGCCGCCACCAAGCTCGCGGGCTTCGACCTGATCATCGTCGAGACCTCCGGCATCGGCCAGGGCGACGCGGCGATCGTGCCGCTGGTCGACGTGCCGATGTACGTGATGACGCCCGAGTTCGGCGCCGCCAGCCAGCTCGAGAAGATCGACATGCTCGACTTCGCCGAGTTCGTGGCCATCAACAAGTTCGACCGCAAGGGCGCGGCCGACGCGCTGCGCGACGTCGCCAAGCAGGTGCAGCGCAACCGCGAGGCGTTCACCGTCATGCCCGACAAGATGCCGGTGTTCGGCACGATGGCCAGCCGCTTCAACGACGACGGCGTCACCGCGCTGTACCAGGCGATGAAGCCGCGCCTCGCGCAGCTGGGCCTCGATCTGGGCGAGGGCGCGCTGCCTACCGTCGACACGCGCCACAGCACGCACCAGACGCCCATCGTGCCGGCGGCGCGCACGCGCTACCTGGCCGAGATCAGCGACACGGTGCGCGGCTACAAGAAGCTCGCGCGCGTGCAGGCGACGCTGGCCCGCGAGGTGCAGCAGCTGCGCGGCGCGGCCCGCATGCTCAAGGAGGCCGATGCCCAGAAGGCCAACGCCCACGACGCCGTCGCCCAGCTGGCGGTCGAGCGCGAGGCGCGCCTGAACGCCGAGGCCCGCAAGCTGCTGGCCATGTGGCCCGACATGCAGAAGGCCTACGCGGGCGACGAGTACGTCGTGAAGATCCGCGACAAGGAGATCCGCACCAACCTGGTCCACACGACGCTGTCGGGCACCAAGATCCGCAAGGTGGTGCTGCCGCGCTTCGAGGACCACGGCGAGATCCTGAAGTGGCTGATGCTGGACAACGTGCCGGGCAGCTTCCCGTACACCGCGGGCGTGTTCGCGTTCAAGCGCGAGGGCGAGGACCCGACGCGCATGTTCGCCGGCGAGGGCGACGCGTTCCGCACGAACCGCCGCTTCAAGCTCGTGTCGGAAGGCATGCCGGCCAAGCGGCTGTCCACGGCCTTCGACTCGGTCACGCTGTACGGCGCAGACCCCGCGCCGCGGCCCGACATCTACGGCAAGGTCGGCAACTCCGGCGTGTCCATCGCCACGCTGGAGGACATGAAGGTGCTGTACTCGGGCTTCGACCTGTGCAGCCCGACGACGTCGGTGTCGATGACGATCAACGGCCCCGCGCCGACGATCCTGGCGATGTTCATGAACACCGCCATCGACCAGAACCTGGACAAGTTCAAGGCCGACAACGGCCGCCAGCCCACCGCCGACGAGGCCGCCAAGATCAAGGACTGGGTGCTCGCCAACGTGCGCGGCACCGTGCAGGCCGACATCCTCAAGGAAGACCAGGGCCAGAACACCTGCATCTTCTCGACCGAGTTCTCGCTGAAGGTGATGGGCGACGTCGCCGAGTACTTCGTGCACCACAACGTGCGCAACTTCTACTCGGTGTCGATCAGC
>DATCRO010000258.1:0-10673 GCA_036569025.1 Burkholderiaceae bacterium | reverse complement strand
CCTGGTAGACCATGATCCCGTAGGTCTCGCCCAGCACCTTCTCGAGCAGCGGATGCGGGTAGGTCACCTCCTCGCGGCCATGCTTGCGCGCGCAGAACGACGGGATGTTGTCCATCGGCCCGGGGCGGAACATCGCGTTCAGCGCGATCAGGTCCTCGAGGCGGCTGGGCTTGGCGTCGCGGAGCATGCCCTGCATGCCGCGCGATTCGAACTGGAACACGGCCTCGGTCAGGCCGTCGGAGAACAGGCGGTAGACCTTCGGATCGTCCAGCGGCAGCGTCTCGTACGAGAAGTTCTCGCGCCCCGGGCGGCGCGCCACGATGAAATCCTTGGCGAGTTCCAGGATCGTGAGCGTGGCCAGCCCCAGGAAGTCGAACTTGACCAGGCCGATCGCCTCGACGTCGTCCTTGTCGAACTGGCTCACCGCGGACTCGCTGCCCGGCTGCTGGTACAGCGGGCAGAAGTCGGTGATCTTGCCCGGCGCGATCAGCACGCCGCCGGCGTGCATGCCGATGTTGCGGACGATGCCCTCGACGCGCGCGGCCAGCGCCAGCAGTTCGGCGACTTCCTCTTCCGCCTTCTCGCGCTGGTCGAGCTCGGGTGCCTCCAGGCGTGCGTAGATCAGGCCGGGATCGGGCTTCTCGGGCACCTTGGCCAGCGTCACCGTCTTGCCCGGGGGCGCGGGGATCAGCTTGGCGATGGAATCGACATGGCCGTAGCCCATGCCCAGGACGCGGCCGATGTCGCGCAGCGCCGCCTTGGCGGCCATCGTGCCGAAGGTGGCGATCTGGCTGACGGCCGCGCGGCCGTACTTGTCCTTCACGTACTCGATGACGCGGTCGCGGTTGCCCTGGCAGAAGTCGACGTCGAAGTCGGGCATGGACACCCGCTCCGGGTTCAGGAAGCGCTCGAACAGCAGCTTGTACTGCAGCGGGTCGAGGTCGGTGATCTTGAGCACGTAGGCGACCAGCGAGCCGGCGCCCGAACCCCGGCCCGGACCCACCGGGCAGCCGTTGGCCTTGGCCCACTTGATGAAGTCCGACACGATCAGGAAGTAGCCGGGGAAGCCCATGTTCAGGATCGTCTTGATCTCGAACTCGAGCCGCTCGATGTACTCGGGACGCTTCGCGTCGCGCACGGCGGCATCGGGGTACAGCAGCGCCAGGCGATCCTCCAGGCCCTCGAAGCTGAGCTGGCGGAAGTAGTCGTCCATCGGCATGGCCGAACCGTCGGCCAGGATGGGCGTGGGAAAGTCGGGCAGGTAGTTCTTGCCCATCGCGAGCGTGAGGTTGCAGCGGCGCGCGATCTCCACGGTGTTGGCGATGGCCGACGGGATGTCGGCGAACAGCGCCTCCATCTCGGCCTGGCCCTTGAAGTACTGGTCGCGCGTGAAGCGCTTGACGCGGCGCGGATTGGCCAGCGTCTCGCCTTCGGCGATGCACACGCGCGCCTCGTGCGCGTCGAAGTCGTCGGGGTCGAGGAACTGCACCGGATGCGTGGCGACGACCGGCAGCTGCAGCCTGGCGGCCAGCGGCACCGTGGCGCGCACGTGGGGCTCGTGGTTGGGCAGCCCGGCGCGCTGCAGCTCGAGATAGAAGCGACCCGGGAAGATGCGCGCGAGCTCCAGCGCCGCGGCCTCGGCTCGCGGCACGTCGCCGGCGAGCAGCGCCTGGCCGACGGCGCCGTGGTCGGCGCCGGACAGCGCGATCATGCCGTCGCCCAGCTCCTCGAGCCAGTCCCAGCGCACCCAGGCCTGCGCGCGCTGCACGTTCTTCGTCCAGCTGCGGCCCAGCAGCTCGCAGAGGTTGAGGTAGCCCTGGCGGCTCTGCACGAGCAGCACGAGGCGCGTGGGCACGCGATCAGCGGCATCGGGCCGCGGGTCCATCCACACGTCGACGCCCACGATGGGCTTGACGCCTTTGCCGCGGCAGGCCTTGTAGAACTTCACCGCGCCGAACAGGTTGGACAGGTCGGTGATGCCCAGCGCCACCTGCCCGTCGCCCTTGGCCGCGGCCGCCACGTCGTCGATGCGAAGCGTGCCGTCGACGACGGAGAACTCGGTATGGGTGCGCAGGTGAACGAAAGCCATGCCCGGATTGTAGGGAGCCGGGCGACGGCCGCCCTGCGCGGAATGCGCACTTTTCGGCCCGGAATCCGTGCTAGGAATTCGAGATTCCCAGCTACCCTTGCGTCAAGGCTTGGCGGCCAGGAGCTGATCGATCACCGGATCCATCTTGGTCTTCGTGCCTTGCCATTTCATCAGCGACAGGCCGCCGCCGCCATTGAGGTGATAGGTGGCCGAACCGATCTGGCGTCCGTCGCGCCACAGCCGCAATTCGGCGTGGGACAGGTACGGCGCGAGGTCCCACGTCCGCAGCGCCGTGTACGTCAAGGTGGCGTCGCATGGCTTCGCATCCTCCGATGCCACCACCGACGAGGCGATGCCGTGACGATCGAAGCCGTCACGCAGGACATCGACGAAGTCCGAGACCTCCACCCGCGGGTTCTGCACGATGCAGACCTGCTTCAACGGCGAGGACGCGTCCAGCGGCTTGACCTGGATCGACGTGCACCCCGCGGTCGCGGCAAGGCACGCCAAGGCCCGCACGATTCTCATGATTCCTCCCACCCACATGTTCTTGGAGACCGAATCTTACGTACGCCGCAGCCCGGCCATTGGCTCGGCCGCCTTCGAAGACGGCGGAACGGCGGCAAAATGCGGCACAGCGAGCGCTCGGCGTATCGGCCCCGCGCTCCCATCCGGCATCCCATGCAGTTCCTGAACATCTCCACCTACCGCTTCGTCGCGCTGGACGACCTGCCCGCGCTGCGCGACCGCCTCGAGGCGAGCGCCGCCGCGGCCGGCCTGAAGGGCACCGTGCTGCTCGCGCACGAGGGCATCAACCTGTTCATGGCCGGCGACGAGGACGCGCTGCGCGGCTGGGTTGCCGGCGCGCTGCATGCCGAGCCGCCGTTCGCGGGCCTGCCCACCAAGGACAGCTTCAGCGTCGCGATGCCGTTCAAGCGCCTGAAGGTGAAGGTCAAGAACGAGCTGATCCGCATGAACCATCCCACCATCAAGCCGCAGGACGGCCGCGCCGCGTCGGTGACGCCGGCCACGCTCGCGCGCTGGCTCGCGCAAGGCCATGACGACGACGGCCGCGCGGTGGCGATGCTCGACACCCGCAACGCGTTCGAGGTCGACGCCGGCACCTTCGAGGGCACGCACGACTGGCGCATCGCCAAGTTCAGCGACTTCCCCGCCGCCTTCGACGCGCACCGCGCCGAGCTCGCGGGCAAGACGGTGGTGAGCTTCTGCACCGGCGGCATCCGCTGCGAGAAGGCGGCGCTGTACATGCGCGAACGCGGCCTGCCCGACGTCCTGCAGCTCGAGGGCGGCATCCTCGGCTACTTCGAGGCCACCGCCGGCGCCGCGCCCGGCTGGCGCGGCGAGTGCTTCGTGTTCGACGAGCGCCGCACCGTCGACCCCGAGCTCGCCCCCGGCGACCCACCGCCGTGCGAGCGGTCCGGCGCCGTCGCGGAGCCCCGCTGACATGCAAGCCCTCGTCCGCGCCTTCGGCGTGCTGCTGATGCTGACGGCGCTGGCCGTCACGCTCGCGCACGCGCCCGACCGCAGCGTCGACAGCCTGGTCACGCGCTGGGCACCGCCGCCGTCGGACTTCATGTACGTCAAGGGCCAGTTCGTGCACTTCCGCGACGAGGGCCCGAAGAACGACCCGCTGCCGCTGGTGCTGATCCACGGCACCGCGTCCAGCCTGCACACATGGCAGGGCTGGGCGGGCGACCTGCGCGCCCGCAAGCGGGTCATCACGTTCGACCTGCCCGGCTTCGGCCTCACCGGCCCGTTCACGGGGCAGTACCCGGCCGACGACTACCACGCCGACAACCTGGCGAGCTTCACGCTCGACTTCCTGGACGCCCTGCACGTGCAGCGCGTGGCGATCGGCGGCAACTCGCTCGGCGGCGAGGTGGCGTGGCGCGTCGCGGCCATGGCGCCGGCGCGCGTCGACCGGCTGATCCTCGTGGATGCCACCGGCTACGCCTTCGTGCCCGAGCACATCCCCGTCGGCTTCCAGCTGGCGCGTGTCAAGGGCCTGAACCGGCTCGGCGAGTTCCTGACGCCGCGCTCCGTCGTCGAAGACAGCGTGCGCGACGTCTACGGTGACCCGTCGCGCGTCACGGGCGCCCTGGTCGACCGCTACTTCGAGATGATGATGCGCGAGGGCAACCGCCACGCACTGAACCTGCGCATGGAGGTGATCGCGAGCGACCTCGCGCCCGAGCGGATCAAGACGCTGAAGCTGCCCACGCTGATCCTGTGGGGCGGCAAGGATCGCCTCGTGCCGCCGGTCAACGCCCAACGCTTCCAGGGCGACATCGCCGGCAGCCGGCTGGTCGTCTTCCCCGCGCTGGGCCACGTGCCGCAGGAGGAGGACGCGCCGCAGAGCGTCGCCCCGGTGCGCGCCTTCCTGGGCCTGGACAAGCCGGCCGACGACGCGCCCGCAGCACCGACCAAGGCCACCCCATGAGCACCGACCGTCGTTTCGCCCTCACGCCCGAGGCGCTCACGATGATGGACACCATCGCCCGCACCGGCAGCTTCGCCGCCGCCGCGCGCGAGCTGGGCAAGGTGCCCTCCGCCCTCACCTACAGCGTGCGGCAGCTGGAGGACGCGCTCGACGTGCTGCTGTTCGACCGCAGCTCGCGCCAGGCGCGGCTCACGGCCGCGGGCACGGAGCTGCTCAACGAGGGCCGGCGCCTGCTGGCCGAGATGGACGCCGTCGCCAATCGCGTGCACCGCGTGTCCACCGGCTGGGAGACGCAGCTGACCATCGCGGCCGACGCCGTGGTGTCGCGCCAGACGCTGTTCGAGCTGTGCGAGGCGTTCTACGCGCTGCGCCCACCCGAGCTGCACGACGGCGCGGGGCCCGGCACACGGCTGCGCCTTCGCACCGAGGTGCTGGCCGGCACGACCGAGGCGCTGCTGCTCGGATCGGCCGATCTCGCCATCGGCCTGCCGGCGGACACGCTCGCGCCCGCGGGCATCGAGATCCGGCCGCTCGGCGACGCGCCCTTCGTCTACGTCGTCGCACCGCACCATCCGCTCGCCAAGGCCGCAGAGCCCATCAGCGACGCGGTGCTGCGGCAGCACCGCGGCGTCGCGGTGGCCGACTCGGCCCAGCGCATGTCGCCGATCACCGTCAACATCCAGCCGGGGCAGGACGTGCTCACGGTCAGCAGCATGCAGGCCAAGCTCGAGGCGCAGATGATGGGCCTGGGCGCCGGTTTCCTGCCCGAGGTGCTGGTGCGCGAGCACGTGGCCGCCGGGCGGCTGGTCGTCAAGGAGGTGGCGCGGCAGCGCATGACGGCGAGCCTGTCGTACGGCTGGCGCAGCGCCGCGGCGCCGCAGCCGCAGAAGGCGCCGCAAGGGCTGGCGCTGCAATGGTGGCTGCAGCAGCTCGAGAGCCCGACGACGCGCTCGGCGCTGCTGCTTCGCGGCGGCCCGTGCCCGCCGGCGGAATCGTGAGCCCGGCGCCTGCCGCATTCCTCGCACCCGGATTTGCCACGATGAACGCCGTCCATCGCCGCGGCGCCTCGCGCGCCGGCACGCTGCAGCACGGCTCGCCGATGCACGCCCGCGCAGGCGATGGGCCCGTTCACGCATCCTCGGCGCCACCGCCCATCGCCCGATGACCTACGTCGGCCGCTTCGCGCCCTCGCCCACCGGCCTGCTGCACGCCGGCTCGCTGGTGGCCGCGCTCGCCAGCTGGCTGGACGCGCGCGCCCACGGCGGCACGTGGCTGGTACGCATCGAGAACGTCGACACGCCGCGCTGCGTGCGCGACGCCGACACCGGCATCCTCGCGCAGCTGGCCGCGCTGGGCATGGCGCCCGACGCAGTGCCGGTGTGGCAGTCGCGCCGCGGCGAGCGCTACGAGGCCGCGCTCACGCAGCTCAAGCGCGCGGGCTGGGCCTATCCGTGCGTCTGCTCGCGCTCGGACATCGCCGCCGCGCTCGCGCGCGCGGGCGTCCCGCACGTCGCGCACGTCGAGCGCGTGTACCCGGGCACGTGCCGCCCGCCCACGATGGCGTCCTCCGACGTCGAGCCCGAGGTCCCGTTCCGGCGCACGCCCGCCTGGCGCCTGCGCACGGGCACGCCCGGCGGCGCCGACGTCGTCGTCGACTGGCACGACCGCCTGCTCGGCGACCAGCGCCAGGACGTGACGCAGGCCGTCGGCGACTTCGTGCTCAAGCGCGCCGACGGCCTGTGGGCCTACCAGCTGGCGGTGGTGGTCGACGACGCCGCGCAAGGCGTCACCGACGTCGTGCGCGGCGAGGACCTGGCCGACAACACGGCGCGCCAGATCCACCTGCAACGCGTGCTGGGCCTGCCGACGCCGCGCTACCTGCACACGCCGCTCGTGTTTGCCGACGACGGCCAGAAGCTGTCCAAGCAGACCGGCGCGCGGCCGCTCGCGCTGCGCAGCGACGTCGACGCCGTGCACGCGCTGCGCCGCGCCGCCCGCGTGCTCGGGTTGCCCGCCGCGCTGCACGACGGCAGCGACCACAGCGAGACGCCGTCGGGCTGGCTCGCCAAGGCCGTGCCGGCCTGGACCGGCAGGTTGCGCGCGGTCGGTGGCATGATCGCTGCCTCCACGGCGCCCGCGGCGTCGTCCGATCACCTCAACCAGAGCGAAGCCCACATGACCACCACCCCCTCCGGCCTGCAATACGAAGACACCAAGGTCGGCGACGGCCCCGTCGCCAAGGCCGGCCAGTCCGTCACCGTGCACTACACCGGCTGGCTGTCCGACCCGTCCGCGCCCAACGGCCGCGGCAGCAAGTTCGACTCCAGCAAGGATCGCGGCCAGCCCTTCGTGTTCGGCCTGGGCCAGGGCATGGTCATCAAGGGCTGGGACGAAGGCGTGGCCGGCATGGCCGCCGGCGGCACCCGCGTGCTGACGATCCCGCCGGAACTGGGCTACGGCGCGCGCGGCGCCGGCGGCGTCATTCCGCCCAACGCCACGCTCGTGTTCGAGGTCGATCTGATCTCGTCGAAGTAAGGCTTCCAGCTCGCGACGCCCGGCCTCAGCCGGCGTCGGGCACGCCCTTCCTGCAATGGCGCGGCATCGCCGGGGTGGATCCTGCGACTGAGCGCAGGATGACACGGGGTGGGCGCGATGCGACAGGCGCGTCAAGCGCGGCCGCAACAACTCATCCCGCCGAGCGCCAACAACACGGCACGCCGAGCGCCAGCAGCGCGTCACGCCGAGCGCCAAGCCGTCATCCTGCGCGAAGCGAAGCGGGGTCGCAGGATCCACCCCGGCAAGCCAGTCTCATGGCCACTGTGGATCCCGCCGCTGCGCGCAGGATGGCGGCCGGCGAGGCAGCAGCGGCATGGCCGGCGCGCGCGTCGAACGGCGCCGCTTCGCTCAGACCGACTCGGGCACCGCCGGCGGGGGCAGCGACGGCACGCCGGAGCCCGTGGCCATCTCGACCCGGTCGCGCCCCTGGCTCTTGGCCGCGTACATCGCCTCGTCGGCGCGGCGGATGCCCTCGACGAGGTCTTCGCCGGCGCTGGCCTGGGCCACGCCGAAGCTGCCCGTCACCTGCATGCCCATCGGCCATTCGCGCTGGTGCAGCGCGCGGCGCAGGCGCTCCGCGATGGCGCGCGCGTCGCTGACCTTCGTGCCGGGGAAGATCAGCAGGAATTCCTCGCCGCCCCAGCGCGCGCACAGGTCGTCGCGCTGCACGGCGCTGCAGATCACGTCGGCGATCTGCGTGATCACCTGGTCGCCCACCGCGTGGCCGTGCGTGTCGTTGATACGCTTGAAGTGGTCGATGTCGACGAAGACGATAGCCACCGGGAAGAAGCGCTCGTCGCCGCGCTCGGCGGCGCGCGCCAGCTCGTCGCGCAGGCCGTGGCGGTTGAGCACGCCGGTCAGCGCGTCGCGCTTGGCCACGTTCGTCAGGTGCCGCGCATCCTCGCGCAGCTGCTTGTTCAGGCTCTCGAGCGCGGCCTTGCCGTGGCGCGTCAGGTCCAGGTCGCGGCGCAGCCGCAGCGCGTGCAGCAGCGACCAGGCCAGCGCCAGCACGCCCCAGAACGCGATCACGCCGAGGCGGAACGTGGCGGGCGGGATCACCTTGCCGACGAAGTCGATGCGGTGCAGGCGCAGCTCATGGTGTCCCGGCTGGACGTTGCCGCCGGTGGACACCTGCACGGCGACGATGTTGTCCATCTCGGGGCCGGAGTGCTCGGCGTCCACCGGATGCTCGTTGGCCCACCACGACGACACCGCGAACTGCGCGAGGCGCGCGTTCAGCACCGGCCGCGCCTGCGAGTCGTAGACGAACTCCTGCACCTTGTCCGATCCGTCCTGTCCCACCCTGGAATACAGCGGGTTGAAGTTCAGCAGGAACAGCCGCAGCTGCTTCATCTTCTCGGGGCCGTCGTAGGACGCCTCGACGGTCATCGAACCGTAGGCCGACAGGTCGACGCCCTTGGGCGGCCGGGCCAGCTCGAAGACCAGGGTGCAGTACGGCCACGCATAGCCGGCGCGGATGTCGCAGTCCATCACGAGGTCGTTCCCGTCGCGGCGCACCGACGAGCTGGACTTGCCGCCGGACGAACTGTCGTCGACGGACTGCAGGCTGCGCCAACGGCCGTCCAGGCTCAGGTGACGCTCCATGCCGTACTCGTTCCAGAGCAGGGCTGCGGCGGTGAGGACGAGCAGGACGAGGAACCAGGAGATGCGCTTCATTCGAAAGAGGCCGGTCGCGGGAAACGACGCCTCTGTCTTCGGCCAACCCGTCGCCGACTGAAGACTTGCGGCCGAGCCATGCATTGCCAGCATGAAATCCGGCACGCGGACAGCTCCCTCGTGCGGCCATTCCGCACGGGAATTTCCCGTCGACGATCCCGGGACGTTCGTCCGGTCGATGGCGACATGTCGATGCACGACGCGGCCCCGCGCCGCAACGGGCTTTCGCCGCCCGCGGCGCATCGGGCTGGCGTTCGCGTGCCGGCTCGCGCTACACTGGCGCCCGGTCGGCAGTTCACCCAGGCGTTGCCGCGCTGGCATCCAGCGTCGCTAAACCTGCCGCACGGCGTTTCCTCCGGATTCCTCGCCGCGCCTCCAAGTTCGGGCCTGACTCACCGCGCGTGAGCTCGATTCCGGCAAGGGCAACCCCCGGCGCCGCATTCCCCTGCGGCTTCATCGAGCGCACGCACGACGTGAGGCTTTGCCATGACTCGAACCGCCCTGCCGTACTCGGCCCCCGACCTGTCCGCGCTCGCCCGCCTGCTCGAGCGCGCCCTTCTCGACCACCAGGTCACCCACGGCCGGCTGCCCGGCCATGTGGAGATGATGAACCTGCTCGCCCGCGGCGCAGGCCATCGCAACCTGCAGGCGCTGCAGGCCGCGGTCGCGCCGGCGCCCGCGGCCGCCGCGCCGGTGACGGCCGACGCCTGGTTCGACGCGCCCGCCATCGACGAGCCGGCAACGCCGACGGCGCCCGCCGCGCCCGTGCTGAGCGCGCATGCGAGAAAGGCGCTCGAGCAGTTCGATGCTGCCGGCCGCCTCGAGCACTGGCCGCCCAAGTTCTCGGTGCAGCGCCTGGTGGTGTGGGTGCTGTGGACGCGCTTCGACGCGCGCCGCGTCTACACCGAGGCCGAGGTCAACAAGATCCTCAAGGGCTGGCACACCTACGGCGACCACGTGACGCTGCGCCGCGAGCTCATCAACCATCGGCTGATGACCCGCAAGAGCGACTGCAGCGAGTACCGCAAGCTCGCGCTGGAACCCGACGACGAGGTGCGCTCGCTGCTGCAGGCGCTGCGCTCGGCTGCGCGCACGCGCAGGCGCGGGCGCGGGCCGCGTCCGCCGCGCGAACTGCCGCGCACCGCGCAGGCGGCCTGAGGAGAGAGGCCGTCCGTCGGACGGCTTCGACGTGGCGTGGCGGCCCACCCGGCCCGCCACGCCCTTTCAATCCAACGAGAAAAAGCATCCAAATGCGTGACCTGACCCAAGGCTCCATCCGGGGCCACCTGATCGCGATGGCCATTCCCATCACCGTGAGCATGCTGGTGCAGACGCTGTACCTCATGGTCGACCTCTACTTCGTCTCGGGCACCGGCAAGGAGGCCGTCGCCGGCGTCGCCGCGGCGGGCAACATCACCCTGCTCGTGATGGCGCTGACGCAGATGCTGGGCGTCGGCACCGTCTCGCTCGTGGCCCAGGCGCTCGGCGCGAAGGACCGCACGCGCGCCAGCAACGTCTTCCGGCAATCGATGCTGCTGGGCGCGGCCTGCGTCGTCGCGACGATCGCGCTGGGCGTCGTGTTCGCGCCCGCGTACATGCGCACCGTCGCCGCCGACGCGGCGATCACGCAGGCCGGCGTCACGTTCATCCTGTGCTCGCTGCCGGGCCTGGCGCTGCAGTTCGTGCTGGCGGTCGCGGGCTCCGTGCTGCGCGGCGCCGGCGTCACCAGGCCGGGCATGGTGGTGCAGCTGGCCACCGTCGGCCTGAACGTCGTGCTAGCGCCGGTCTTGATCGCCGGCTGGGGCACCGGGCACCCGCTGGGCGTGGCCGGCGCCGGCCTGGCCACCAGCGTGTCCGTGGCGGTGGGCGTGCTGATGCTCACCCGCTACC
>DATCRO010000257.1:0-3741 GCA_036569025.1 Burkholderiaceae bacterium | reverse complement strand
TCGTTCTCCGATCGCGAGATCGTGCTGCGCCTGCTCGGCTCCCGGGCCTGGGAGATCCTGAACCGCCTGCGCGAGGAGCGCCGCACCGGCCGCTCGGCGCGCATGCTCTACGAGGTGCTGGGCGACATCTGGGTGGTGCAGCGCAACCCGTACCTCGAGGACGACCTCCTCGACAACCCGAAGCGCCGCGCGCTGCTGATCGACGCGCTGAACCACCGCCTGGCCGAGGTCGAGAAGCGCCGCACGCCCGACGCCGACGCCGCGCGCGACGCCTTCGTCGCCGAGCTGCTCGATGGCGCGCGCCGCTGCGTCGCCGACTTCGCCAGGCGCTTCAGCGACGTGTGGGACCTGCGCCAGCGCACGCGCAAGGTGCTGGGCAAGGTCACCGCCAAGGACAACATCAAGTTCGACGGGCTGTCGCGCGTCTCGCACGTCACCGACGCCACCGACTGGCGCGTCGAGTACCCGTTCGTCGTGCTCACGCCCGACACCGAGGCCGAGATGGCCGCGCTGGTGGCCGGCTGCGTCGAGCTGGGGCTGACGATCGTCCCGCGCGGCGGCGGCACGGGCTACACCGGCGGCGCCGTGCCGCTCACCTGGATGAGCGCGGTGATCAACACGGAGAAGCTCGAGGCGATGACCGAGGTCGAGATGGTCGCGATCCCGGGCGTCGACCATCCGGTGGGCACGGTGTGGACGGAAGCGGGCGTGGTGACGCAGCGCGTGTCCGACGCGGCCGACCGCGCGGGCTTCGTGTTCGCGGTCGACCCGACGTCCGCCGAGGCGAGCTGCATCGGCGGCAACATCGCGATGAACGCGGGCGGCAAGAAGGCCGTGCTGTGGGGCACCGCGCTGGACAACCTCGTGAGCTGGCGCATGGTCACGCCGGACGCCAAGTGGCTGGAGGTCACCCGCCTGGACCACAACCTCGGGAAGATCCACGACGCGCCCGTCGCGCGCTTCGAGCTCAAGTACTTCGACGCGTCGGGCAAGAAGCTCGAGCGCACGGAGACGCTGGAGATCCCGGGGCGCCAGTTCCGCAAGGAAGGCCTGGGCAAGGACGTCACCGACAAGTTCCTCGCCGGCCTGCCCGGCATCCAGAAGGAAGGCACCGACGGGCTGATCACCAGCGCGCGCTGGGTCGTGCACCGCATGCCGGCGCACGTGCGCACGGTGTGCCTGGAGTTCTTCGGCAACCCGAAGGAAGCGGTGCCCTCCATCGTCGAGATCAAGGACTTCATGTTCGCCGAGGCCAGGAAGCCCGGCGGCGCGATCCTGGCCGGCCTCGAGCACCTCGACGACCGCTACCTGCGCGCGGTGGGCTACGCCACCAAGAGCAAGCGCGGCGGGCTGCCCAAGATGGCGCTGTTCGGCGACATCGTCGGCGACGACGAGGACGCCGTCGCGCGCGCCACCAGCGAGGTCGTGCGCCTTGCCAACGCGCGCTCGGGCGAGGGCTTCGTGGCCGTCAGCGCGGACGCGCGCAAGAAGTTCTGGCTCGACCGCAAGCGCACGGCCGCCATCGCCAGGCACACCAACGCGTTCAAGGTGAACGAGGACGTGGTGATCCCGCTGGAGCGCATGGGCGAGTACACGCTGGGCATCGAGCGCATCAACATCGAGCTGAGCCTGCGCAACAAGCTGCAGCTGCTGGACCGCCTCGAGGACTTCCTGTCGGCCAGCCCGCTGCCGCTGGGCAAGAGCGAGGACACGCAGGCCATCCCGAGCGCCGAGATCCTGGGCGACCGCGCGGCCCGCGCGCTGGTGCTGCTGGCCGGCGTGCGCGCGCTGTGGCGCGGCTGGATGACCGGCCTGGACGTCGTGCAGCCGGCGGTCGGCGACGAACCCGCGCGCACGTTCTTCGAGCGCATCCAGGACGTGACGCTGCGCGCCTCGTGGAAGACGCAGGTGCTCGCGCCGCTGCAGCAGATCTTCGCGGGCGCCGAGTTCATGCCCATCATCGAGGAGTGCCGCCGCATCCACAAGGACGTGCTGCGCGGGCGCACCTGGGTGGCGCTGCACATGCACGCCGGCGACGGCAACGTCCACACCAACATCCCGGTCAACTCCGACAACTACGAGATGCTGCAGACCGCGCACGAGGCGGTCGCGCGCATCATGGTGCTGGCGCGCAGCCTGAACGGCGTCATCTCGGGCGAGCACGGCATCGGCATCACCAAGCTCGAGTTCCTGTCCGACGACGAGATCGCCGACTTCACGGCCTACAAGCAGCGCGTCGATCCGCAGGGCCGCTTCAACAAGGGCAAGCTGCTGCGCGGCGCGCCGCTGGCCGCGCTCGGCGGCGACGTGCGCCACGCCGACCTGTCGCACGCGTACACGCCGTCGTTCGGCCTGATGGGGCACGAGTCGCTGATCATGCAGCAGTCGGACATCGGCGCCATCAGCGCGTCGATCAAGGACTGCCTGCGCTGCGGCAAGTGCAAGCCGGTGTGCGCCACGCACGTGCCGCGCGCCAACCTGCTGTACAGCCCGCGCAACAAGATCCTGGCGACCTCGCTGCTGATCGAGGCCTTCCTGTACGAGGAGCAGACGCGCCGCGGCGTGTCGCTGCGCCACTGGGAGGAGTTCGAGGACGTCGGCGACCACTGCACCGTGTGCCACAAGTGCGTCACGCCGTGCCCGGTCGACATCGACTTCGGCGACGTCTCGATGAACATGCGCAACCTGCTGCGCAAGATGGGCCAGAAGACCTTCCGCCCCGGCAACGCCGCGGCGATGTTCATGCTCAACGCCACCAATCCGCAGACGATCAAGATCGCGCGCACCGCGATGGTCCAGGTGGGCATGAAGGCGCAGCGCGCGGCCAACAACGTGTTCAAGATCGCGGCGCGCCACCAGACCGCGGCGCCGCCGGCCACGGTCGGCGCGGCCACGGTCAAGGAACAGGTCATCCACTTCGTCAACAAGAAGATGCCGGGCGGCCTGCCCAAGAAGACGGCGCGCGCGCTGCTGGACATCGAGGACAAGAACTACGTCCCGATCATCCGCGACCCGAAGAAGACGACGGCCGAGACCGAGGCCGTCTTCTACTTCCCGGGCTGCGGCTCCGAGCGCCTGTTCTCGCAGGTGGGCCTGGCCACGCAGGCGATGCTGTGGCACGCCGGCGTGCAGACCGTGCTGCCCCCGGGCTACCTGTGCTGCGGCTATCCGCAGCGCGGCTCGGGGCAGTTCGACCGCGCCGACGAGATCATCACCGACAACCGCGTGCTGTTCCACCGCGTGGCCAACACGCTCAACTACCTGGACATCAAGACGGTGGTGGTCAGCTGCGGCACGTGCTACGACCAGTTGCAGGGCTACAAGTTCGAGGACATCTTCCCGGGCTGCCGCATCGTCGACATCCACGAGTACCTGCTCGAGAAGGGCATCACGCTGGACGCGGGGCCGGGCTACCTGTACCACGATCCCTGCCACACGCCGATGAAGCTGCAGGATCCGATGAAGACGGTCAAGGCGCTGGTGGGCGACGCCGTCGTCAAGAGCGCGCGGTGCTGCGGCGAGTCGGGCACGCTGGGCGTCTCGCGGCCCGACATCTCCACGCAGGTGCGATTCCGCAAGGAAGAGGAGCTGCGCAAGGACGAGACGGCGCTGCGCGCGATCCAGGCCGCGCAGGGCCTGGCCAAGCCGGACGCCGACATCAAGATCCTGACCTCGTGCCCCAGTTGCCTGCAGGGCCTGTCGCGCTACGGCGAGGACCTGAAGACGGGCCTGCTGGAGGCC
>DATCRO010000256.1:0-6912 GCA_036569025.1 Burkholderiaceae bacterium | reverse complement strand
ATGCGCAGCCCTTCGTCCTCGGACAGCCCGGTGACCCGGTTCAACCCCAGGCGCACCGCGCACTGGCCCGCGGGAATCGCACGTTCGGCACAGGCCGGAACCGCTTCGTGGGCGGCTTGCGGCTCCAGCGTGGACTCCCAGTCGCTGATGGTGACGTCGACGGGACGCACCGCGACGCCATGCGCGCGCGCGTCCCGCACGAGCTGGGGCGCGGCGTAGAAGCCCATCGGCAGGCTGTTGAGGAGCGCGGCCAGGAAGGCGTCGGGATGGTGGCGCTTGATCCAGGCGCTGGCGTAGACCAGCTTCGCGAAGCTGGCGGCGTGGCTCTCGGGGAAGCCGTACTCGCCAAAGCCCTCGATCTGCTTGAAGATGGCCTCGGCGTAGTCGGCCGTGTACTTGCGCGCCACCATGCGGCTGATCAGCTTCTCCTTGAACGGCCCGAGGCCGCCCTTGCGCTTCCAGGCTGCCATCGCACGCCGCAACTGGTCGGCCTCGCCGGGTGTGAAGTCGGCGGCGAGGATGGCCAGCTGCATCACCTGCTCCTGGAAGATGGGTACGCCCAGCGTGCGCGACAACGCCGCCTTCGCCTCCTCGCTGGGATAGGTGACGGGCTCCTTCTGCTCGCGCCGCTTCAGGTAGGGATGCACCATGCCGCCCTGGATCGGCCCGGGCCGCACGATGGCCACCTCCACCACCAGGTCGTAGAACTCCTTGGGCCGCAGCCGCGGCAGCATGCTCATCTGCGCGCGGCTCTCGACCTGGAACACACCGACGGAATCGCCGGTGGACAGCATGTCGTAGACCGGTTTGTCGTCGTCAGGGATGTCGGCCAGGCTGGCGTCGCTGGCCAGGCCCTGGCGGTCCGCGACGATGCCCATCGCGGCCGCCGCGCCGGCGCTGGAGAACGCCCTGGCGTTCAACGTGATGCGCGTCGCGCTGTTGCCCGCATTGCCGACGGGGACGACCTCGGTGCGCCGTTGGTTCTCGCGTTGCTCCTCGCGCCTGGCCTCCAGATGCCACTCGGGCGGCGGCGGTCCCGGCAACAGCTGGCGCAGCTTGGCATCGACGAACAACAGGCCCCGCCGCAACGCGCTGAGCATGCCCAGCGCGAGAATGTCGACCTTGAGCAGCTTGAGGACGTCGAGGTCGTCCTTGTCCCACTGGATCACGGTGCGCTTGTCCATCGCGGCGTTCTCCACCGGCACAAGCAGCGCGACGTCGTCCTTGGCGATGACGAAGCCGCCCGGATGCTGGCTGAGGTGGCGCGGCTGGTTGCGCAGTTGCAGGCTCAGCGAGATCCACTGCAGGCCCAGCCGCGACTCGGGATCGAAGCCGTGTTCCTTCAGCGACAGCGCGAGCCGCTCGGCCGCGCCGGCCGGCGCCGCGGACCCGCCCACATGATGCAGCGAGCGCGCGACCGCGTCGATGCGATCGAGGTCGACACCGAGCGCGCGCCCGACGTCGCGCACCGCCGACTTGATGCGATAGCGGATGATGACGCCGGTGAGCGCCGCCCGATGGCGTCCGTATTTCTTGTAGAGGTACTGGATCACCTCCTCGCGCCTCTGGTGCTCGAAGTCGAGGTCGATGTCGGGCGGCTCGCCGCGCTCCTCGCTGATGAAGCGCTCGAACAGCACCTCGCCCTGGTGCGGATCGACTTCGGTGACGCCCAGGCAGTAGCAGACCGCCGAATTGGCCGCGCTGCCGCGGCCCTGGCACAGGATGCCGCGCGCACGCGCCCAGCCGACGATGTCGGCCACCGTGAGGAAGTAGGCTTCGTATTTCAGCCGCTCGATCAGCCCGAGCTCGTGCTCGATGAGGCCGCTCACCTTGGCGGGAATGCCGGCGGGAAAGCGCCTCGCGGCGCCGGCCTCGGTAAGCGCGCGCAGCCAGCTGGTGGGCGTCTTGCCGGGGGGCACGATCTCCTGCGGGTACTCGTACTTCAGCTCGCCGAGCGAGAACTTGCAGCGGCCCGCGATGGCCACCGTCTCGGCCAGCCACTCGGGTTCATACAGCGCCTGCAGCCGGGCGCGCGATCGCAGGTGCGCCTCGGCGTTGGGCGACAGCGCGTGGCCGCATTCGGACACGGTGCGCTGCAGGCGCGTGGCCGTGAGCATGTCCTGCAGCGGCTTGGCCGCGCGCGTGGCCATCAGCACGTCGCCCACCGCGGTGATGCGCAGGCCGGTGGCGGCCGACACCGCCTTCACGCGTTCGCGCACCTCGTCGTCGTCGCCCTGCATCAGCAAGGGCAGCGCGAGCCAGGCGCGGTCGGCGCCGAACCAGGTCTTGAGCCATTGCGCCTGCGCGAACAGCGACTCGAACGGCAAGGCCATCGATGGCCGTGGCGGCGCCACCGCCTTGGCGGGCCGCCGCGGCGCCGCAGCGGCCGCCAGCTTGGCCGGCGCCGGCGGCTCGAGCGGGCCGTCGCCGCCGGGCCCGTCGCGGCTCTCGCGCACCTCGCGGCCGCGCGGGCGGCCGGCTCCCGGCGTGCTGGAGGCCAGCGCGGCCGCGGCGCTCGCCTGCGCGGCGGCGATGACGCCCATGCCCGACACGCGTGCATCCGCCGGCGCGCCGACTTCGCCGGGCCCCGCACCAGGCCGCCCGCTCGCGTCGGTGCCCGTGGGTCCCGTCCCCGCGGCACTGGCCGGCACGGGACCCGGCGTGGGCAGCAGCAGCGCCAGGCAATCGGGCAGGCCCGCCAGCTGCGGTAGCGTGGGCGTGCGGCCCTCCAGGTCGCTGGTGCGGGCGTCATAGCGGCCCTTCTCGGCACGCCGGCGCGCGACGGTGATCCACTGCGACAGGTTGCCGTAGCCCCGCCGCGTGGTGGCCAGCAGCACCAGGCGCATCGGCACGCCGCCGACACTGGCTTCGAGCCGCATCTCGGCGCCAATGATCAGCGGCAGGCCCCGCTCGCTGGCCTGCTCGTAGGCGTGCACCACGCCCGACAGAGAGCACTCGTCGGTGACCGCCAGCGCAGCGTAGCGCAGCGCGGCGGCGCGCTCCACCAGTTCCTCGGGCGCCGAGGCGCCGGTGAGGAAGCTGAAGTTGCTGCGGCAGTGCAGTTCGGCGTAAGCGGGTAGCGTGGCCATGGCGGAGAGACGTTGACGGCCCGGCCGGACGAAACCTGGACGGGGGAAAGGTGTCGGGAAGGAGAGCTGGGCCGCGCGAATCGCCGCCGGATCGACGGACGAATCGCCTGGGCGGCGATGATCGACAAGGCTCGTGCGCGGCACGAGCGGCTGGGTCGCGCGGCAGGCGCGCTGACGCTCGGCAAGCCGGGCGTGGTGTCGACTGGCAGCAGGAGAAAGCGACCTGCGCAAGCACTGTGTTTCGATACAGTCTATGCCCGCAGACCCGTCAATGCAAGCGGTGTCGAGCGCCGGCAGGCTGGACGGCCGTCCACCCGCGCCAAACGCCCGAAAATGCGCCATTTCGCGCAGACCGTCCCCATGCACGCCGCCATCGAGTTAACGTCCTACCAACCGCCGTTCCGGGAACGCCTGGTCGCCCTGTGGCGCGCCAGCTTCGCGCACGGCGTCGGCGCGCCGGTGCCCCACCCGCTGGAGGATCACCTGCGCTTCCTCGACGACCACCTGCTCATGGAAACCACGGTGCACCTGGCATTGCGCGATGGCGAACTGGTCGGCTTCGGTGCCTTCACGCCCGAGGCCGTGATGCAGTTGTACGTAGCCGTCGCGCACCTGGGCCAGGGCATCGGCAGCCGCCTGCTCGATCGCGCGAAGGCCGATTTGCACGGCAGTCTCTGGCTCTACACCTTCGTCACCAACACGAACGCGCAGCGCTTCTACGAACGTCACGGGTTCGACGTCGTCGAGCGCGGCTTCGAGCCCGTGATGCAGCTGGGCGACCTGCGCTACGAATGGAGGCGTCCCGGGCGATGACCGCTGCCACGAACGCCCTGCACCCGGTCGACACGCGCCGCCGGCTCGCCGCCCTCGCCGCGATGGGCATCACCATCGCGCCGGGCCTGGCCTCTCGCCGCTGGCCGACGGCATTGCCCGCCGTCCTGGGCAAGTACCCCGGCGATGCGCTGTGGGCACTCATGGTCTTCTTCGGCTGGCGCGCGCTGCGCGCCGGCGCCCGCACGCGCGACGTCGCGCTGCCGGCGATGACCACCTGCGCGGCGGTGGAATGCGCGAAGCTGTGGCAAGCACCCTGGCTGGCCGACTTCCGCGGCACGACCATCGGCCACCCGCTGCTGGGCCACGTGTTCTCGTGGCAGAACCTCGTGGCCTATGCCGTGGGCGTGCTGGCCGGTGCCGCGGTCGACTGGCTCCTGTTCGAACCCGCGCGCCATGAACGCTCGACAGGAGCCGGCCGAACACTGATACGCTCGCGACGATGAACATCACCTCCGCCGCATCCCTCGCCGCCAGCGTGCTGGCGCTCTCGCTCGCCGGCTGCGCGTCCGGGCCGGACACCGCCAAGGGCGCGGCCAAGGAAGGCGTCCAGCTGCAGAAGGCCGTCGAGGCGCCGCTGGCCGATCTCAACCTGGTGCGCGAGAAGATCCCCGCCGTGCTGCTCACGGCCGTCAAGGCGCCCTACGCCCTGCCGTCGCAGCGCGATTGCCCCGCGCTGGCCAACGAGGTGGCCGCGCTGGACGGCGCGCTCGGCGCGGACCTCGACACCCCGCCCACGGCCAGCAACCCCGGCCTGCTGGAACGCGGCGGCAACATGATCGGGGACGCCGCCAACGATGCGTTGCGCGGCGCCGCCGAGAGCGTCATTCCGTTCCGCGGCTGGATTCGCAAGCTCGACGGCGCCGAGCGCCACTCCAAGGAGGTCGCGGCCGCGATCGCCGCGGGTTCGGTACGGCGCGCGTTCCTCAAGGGCGTCGGCCAGACGCTGGGCTGCGCAGCGCCCGCCGCGCCGCTGCAGGCGCAGGCGGCATCGGCGACCCAGAGCTGAGCGACGGCGGACCGCCGCTTGCCGCCCCACCCAGCGGAGTCCGCCATGCTGAATCATGCCCGCCCCGTCTGCTTCGTCGCCACGGCCGACGCAGGTCGCGCCCGTGCGTTCTACGAGGGCCGGCTGGGGCTCGCGCTGATGGAGGACAACGGGTACTCGCTGGTGTTCGACGCCAACGGCATCGCGCTGCGCGTGCAGCGCGTCGAGGCCGTCGCGCCGCATGCGTACACCGCGCTCGGCTGGGAGGTGGACGACCTCGTGGCCAGCGTCCACGCACTCGTCGCAAAGGGCGTGCCCATGCTGCGCTTTCCGGGCCTGGCCCAGGACGCCGACGGCGCCTGGACGACACCCGACGGCGCGCGCGTGGCCTGGTTCCACGATCCGGACGGCAACACGCTGTCGATCACGCAGCCGGCCGCCGCCTGAGCGCATGGACCAGGCCATCGTCGGCTACCACCTCGACGACGAGGGCCACTGGGTGGCCGAGCTCGCGTGCGGCCACTTCCAGCACGTGCGCCACGACCCGCCATGGCAGAACCGCCCCTGGACGCAGACCCCCGAAGGACGCGCCGCGATGCGCGGCCGCACGCTCGCCTGCCGCAAGTGCGACCAGGGCGCACCGCGCGATTCGATCTGACGCGACACGTCGCCTGGGCACCACGGAACGGCCGGCGCCCGCGGCCATCACCGGACTTATCGGGGTGAAATCGCTCCCACGCCGACCGCATTGACCCTGACACGCTTGTCAGCGCCGCGCATTCGGGTATGGTGGATGCAATCACTGAAAGGATTCCATGGCGAAACCGAACTACGCATATGAGAAGCGCCAGCGCGAACTCGAAAAGAAGCAGAAGAAGGAAGACAAGGCGCTGAAGAAGGCGGCCGGATCGCATGCCGGGGCCCAGGACGACCAGGCGCCGGCCGAAGCGCAGGCTCCGGCGGCGGCCGTCGCGGACAAGTCGGCGGACTGAGACGCACGCGGCTCGCACGCGAGCGCGCGTGACGCGTCGTGCGCGGCCCCTGGGCGGACGTCCGCGCTCCGCATCAGCGACGGCGCTGCGCTCCTGCGCCTGTGCGCGTGAGCCTGTTGGCGTCCAGCGCGCTCAGGGCACCACGGCAGGCGCCACGTTGCCGGCCCGCAGGTCGTCGATCGCGGCCGGGCTCAGCCACAGCAAGGTGTCGACGTACGTCTCGATGCGCGATACCAGCGCCTCGCGCGGCCCCTCGCGCCAGCGGACCGAGCCGTAGAACTCGTCCTCCTGCGCCGTCAACTGCGCCAGGCTGGCGAACGAGCGCACCAGGAAATAGCCGTTCGGATCATTGGGCACCGGCCCGTGGGCGACCACGTCCATGCCATAGGCGCGCACCATCGGCAGCGCGAGCTCGCTGGCGGCGACGTGGAAGTCGGCCCGCGTGCCGGGCTTGAGGCGATAGGCGCGGATCTCGACGAGGCGGCGCACGGGCGTGGACGAATCTGTCATGCGTGAGCCCTTTTCAGGTGATCGGTCACGGTGATCTGCGAGTCAGGCCGATTGCGGCCACAGGATCATCTGCGTGCATCGGAACAGCGCGATCGTCCGGCCCGTCTCGCGGTGCGTCACCACCGCGTCCCAGACCTGCGTCGTGCGGCCGCGGTGCTGGGCGGTGGCCACGCAATCGAGCGTGCCCTCGCGCGCCGTGCCCAGGAAGTTGGATTTCTGCTCGATCGTGGTGAAGCCCGTCGCGCCCTCGGGCAGGTTGGCGATGCAGGCGTAGCCGCAGGAGGTGTCGGCCAACGTCACCACGCTGCCGGCGTGCAGGTAGCCGTTGGGCGCCATCAGCTTCATCGACACCGCCAGTTCGGCGCGCAGTTCGCCGGCGTCCACGTGCGTGATGGCGACGCCCAGGTGGCCGGGCAGGCAGTCGGCGCCCATGCGGTTGAGTTCGGCGGCGGTGGGGATGCTCATGGTGGCGCACGGGAAGAAGCGATGAAAGCGACATTCT
>DATCRO010000255.1:0-2514 GCA_036569025.1 Burkholderiaceae bacterium | reverse complement strand
GCGCCATGCTGGGCGGCATGAACCTGTGCATCTACCACGCGTTCGGCCGCGTGCCGATCGGCATCGCCACCGCCATCGAGACCACCGGGCCGCTGGTCGTCGTGCTGGCCGCGTCGCGCCGCGCGCTCGACGTCGCGTGGGTCGCGCTGGCCATCGCGGGCCTGGCGCTTCTGCTTCCGCTTTCGAGCGATCGCGCGCTCGACCCGCTGGGCCTGCTGTTCTCGTTCGGCGCCGCGCTGTGGTGGGCGCTGTACATCGTGTTCGGCAAGCGCGTGTCCACGCTCGCGAGCGGGCAGGCCGTGTCGCTGGGCATGCTGGTGGCGGCGCTGCTGGCGGTGCCGCTGGGCGTGGCCGATGCGGGCGCCGCGATGGTGCAGCCGGCCCCGCTGCTGGCCGGGCTCGGCGTGGCGCTGCTGTCCAGCGCGGTGCCGTATTCGCTGGAGATGGCCGCGCTGCGCCGCCTGCCGCGCCACGTGTTCGGCATCCTCGTGAGCGCGACGCCGGCGGTCGGCGCGGCGTGCGGCGCGATCGTGCTGGGCGAGCGGCTGTCGGCGCCGCAGTGGCTGGCCATCGCGCTGATCATCGGCGCGTCGGCGGGCGGCGCGGCGAGCGCCGGCCGGCCGTCGCCCGGCACGGCCGGCGTGTAGGGAAAGCGTGTCGCATGCTGTCAGGGCCCGGATCTCGATACCCGGCAGCGATTGACCCCACCGGAAGCGACTCCTAGACTGGTTCGACGGCCTGCGCTCATCGCGTGATGACTCCGCGGGCCGCCACCGAGGTCCCGAGGTTCGCGCATGGTCAGATCGCGTCGTCTCGTTGCTGGCCGTCCCGCCCGGGACGCCGCCCATCCGGACGTGTCGCGAATCCCGCGCACACGTCGCGCCCCTGTGCGCCCCGCGTTTCGAGAGCGCCGGCCATGAGTCCGCCGCGGCCGTCCGGCCTGGCCCGAGTCCCGTGGGGCGCGACGCGGCGATCCCCTGCCAGGGCCCGCCCATGAGGGCCGGCCTGCTCGCCGTCGACCAGCTCGTCGCCGCGCTGGCCGCGGATCATGCGCCGGTGGTGCTGGACGTGCGCGACCTCGTCGAGTCCGAGGCCGGCCACCTGCCCGGCGCGGTGATCGTGCCGCGGCGCCGCCTCGAGTTCCGCATCGACGCGCTCGTGCGCGATCGCGCCACGCGGCTGGTGGTCGTCGACAGCGGCCTGGAGATCGCGCCGGGCGTGCTCGACCCGCGCGCTGCGCTGGCCGCCGACACGCTGCTGGCGTTCGGCTACCGCGAGGTCGCGGCCCTGGACGGCGGCGTGGCCGCGTGGCGCCAGGCGGGGCTGCCGACGGTCAGCGGCACGCAGGTGTCGAGCCGGGCCTTCGGCCGCCGCGTCGCCGATCTCGAGCGCGTGCCTCTGATCGACGTCGCGACGCTGCGCCAGTGGCAGCAGTCGGGGCGCCGCGTGGCGCTGTGCGATGTGCGCAGCGCCGCCGAACATACGCAGGATTGCGTCCCGGGCGCCGTCTCGCTGCCCGGCTTCGAGGCCGTGTCGCATGCGCTCGACATGGCCGCCGACAGCGACGTCATCGTGCTGTGCTCGAGCGCGCGCACGCGCAGCGTGGCCGTCGCGCGCACGCTGATCGACCTCGGGCTCAGCGACGTCGTGGCGCTCGACGGCGGCATGCTGGCCTGGCGGCTGGCGGGCCTCGCGCCGGAACAGGGCTCGCGGCGCCGCCGCGTCCAGCCCTCGAACGCGAGCCGCCAGTTCGCCGAACTGGGCTCCGCGCGGCTGGCCAAGCACCACGGCGTCGAACGGGTCGAGGCCGCGGAGCTCGCCGCGCTGGTGCAGGCTGACGGCAACTTCCACGCGTTCGACCTGCGCAACCTGGGCCAGCATGGCGTGGCGCACGTGCCGCGCAGCGTCCCGGTGGCCTGCGACATGCTGCTGGTGCGGCGCGACGAGTTGATCGCGGCCGACGGCGCGCCCGTCGTGCTCGTCGACGACGACGCCGTGCGAGCGCACCTCACGGGCGTCTGGCTGCGCCGGCTGGGGCATGCGCGCGTTCACACGCTCGCCGGCGGCTTCGCGGCATGGATCAACGGCGGCCGCCCGGCGCGTACGACGGCCGAGATGCCGCTGGGCTGGCGCGAGGCGAGCAGCGCGACGCCCGGCCTGGGCGTGGACGACATCGCGCGCTGGCTGGCGGCCTGGGCGCCGGCGCGCATCCTGCACGTGGACACGAGCGCGTCATGGCAGCGCGGCCACCTGCCCGGCGCGCTGTGGCTGCCGCGCGGCTGGCTGGAGGCGCGCATCGCCGATGTCGCGCCGTCGGCCGACGAGGCGCTGCTGGTCACGTGCAACGACGGCGCGCAGTCGGCCTACGCCGCGGCCACGTTGCGCCAGCGCGGCTACTCGAACGTCGCGTGGCTGCAGGGCGGCACGCGCGCCTGGGCCGCCGCCGGCCGCGGGCTCGAGGCGGCGTCGACCCCGCAACCGGGCGACGACGCCCTGCTGCCGCCGGCACGCCGC
>DATCRO010000254.1:0-4878 GCA_036569025.1 Burkholderiaceae bacterium | reverse complement strand
TCGGCCAGCACCAGCGGCATCTGCTTGCCGCCGACCGCGGCCTCGGTCGTGAACAGCGGGGCGGTGTCGCCCGGCTTCAGGGCCGCGTGGGCGGACGTGCCGAAGGCGGCAAGAGTGGCCGCTGCCAGCAGCGGGGTCAGGCGACGAAGCATGGCTCTTCTCCAACGAGGTCGTTCGAATGAAGCCGGGATCCTAGCCCGCCGGGCTGAATCGTGCTGGCGGCGGGACAGCGGCGCGGGTATTGAACCGGAGCGCGCCAGACGGGAATGCGTTTGGGCCCGAGGACCGGTCAGAGCTTGGGCATGCCGCCGCCCATCATGCCCTTCATGGCGCCCATCTTCTTCATCATCTTCATCAGGCCGCCGCCGCGCATCTTCTTCATCATGTCGCGCATCTGCTCGTACTGGTTGAGCAGGCGGTTGACGTCCTGCACCTGCACGCCGGCACCCTTGGCGACGCGGAACTTGCGCTTGGCCTTGAGCAGCTCGGGCTTGCGGCGCTCCAGCGGCGTCATCGAGTTGATGATGCCTTCCATGCGGCGCATGTCGCGCTCGGCCTTGTCCATGTCGGGCTGGCCGGCCTTGGCGGTCATCTCGGTGGGCAGCTTGTCCATCAGGCCGGCGAGGCCGCCCATCTTCTTCATCTGGCTCAGCTGGGCCAGGAAGTCGTTCAGGTCGAAGTCGTTGCCCGAGCGCACCTTCTCGGCGAGCTTCTGCGCGGCCTCGACGTCCAGGCCCTTGGTGACGCCCTCGACCAGCGCGACGATGTCGCCCATGCCCAGCACGCGGCCGGCGTGGCGGTCGGCGTCGAACACCTCCAGGCCGTCGATCTTCTCGGACACGCCCGCGAACTTGATCGGCGCGCCCGTGATCTGCCGCACCGACAGCGCCGCGCCGCCGCGGGAGTCGCCATCGAGCTTGGTCAGCACGATGCCGGTCAGCGGCAGCGCTTCCCTGAATGCCTTGGCGGTGTTGATCGCGTCCTGGCCCTGCATCGCGTCGACGACGAACAGCGTCTCGACCGGACGCAGCAACGCGTGCAGGTCCTTGATCTCGGCCATCAGTAGTTCGTCGATGGCCAGGCGGCCGGCGGTGTCGACCAGCAGCACGTCGAAGTAGTGCTTGCGCGCGTAGTCGATGGCGGCGGCGGCGATGTCGTGCGGCTTCTGGTCGGGCGTGGACGGGAACCACTCCGCGCCGGCCTGCCTCGTGACCGTCTTGAGCTGCTCGATGGCGGCCGGGCGGTAGACGTCGCCCGAGACCGTCAGCACCTTCTTCTTGCGCTTGTCGATCAGGTACTTGGCGAGCTTGGCGGTGGTGGTGGTCTTGCCGGCGCCCTGCAGGCCGGCCATCAGGATGACGGCGGGCGGCTGCACGGCCAGGTTGATGTCGGCCACGCCCTCGCCCATCGTCGCGGCGAGTTCCTTGTGCACGATGCTGACGAGCACCTGTCCCGGCGTCAGCGAGGCGACGACTTCCTGGCCGAGCGCCTTGTCCTTGACCCGCGCGATGAAGTCACGCACGACGGGCAGCGCCACGTCGGCTTCGAGCAAGGCCATGCGCACTTCGCGCAGCATGTCCTGGACGTTCGATTCGGTGATGCGGGCCTGGCCGCGCATCGTCTTGACGAGGCGCGACAGGCGGTCGGTGAGGGTGGAGGCCATCGGGGGGTGAGCGCACGCAAGGATGAGTGGCGCGCGCCTTAGTAAACTGCGGGGATGATTCTATCGTCTGGCCTCATCCACGCGCTGGCGTGGGCCGCCGCGGCGGCCTACGCGCTGTCGGGGCTGGGACGCGCCGCCTGGGGCGCCCGCGCGCAGGTGGCGGCCCTGGTCCTGCACGGCTTGTGGATCGCCAGCACCTTCGTCGGCGAGGCCGATGCGGGGCTGGGTATCCGCTGGGGCTTCGCCCCGGTGCTGTCGCTGACGGCCTGGCTGGTGCTGGCGGTGCATTTCACCGAGAGCCGCCTGGTGCCGATCTCCGGCCTGCGCCGCATCTTCGCGCTGATCGGCGCGGCCAGCGTGCTGCTGGCGCTGGCGTTCCCGGGCGACATCGTGATCGTCTCGTACTCGGTCTACGCCCCGCTGCACTGGACGCTGGGCATCGCCGCCTACGCACTGTTCGGCGTGGCCGTGGTGCATGCGGTGATGCTCGATCGCGCGGAGCGCCAACTGCGCCAGAAGGCCGGCGCCGGGTTGCTGGGCATGCCGCTGCTGTCGCTCGAGCGGCTCACGTTCCTGTTCGTCGAGGCCGGCTTCGTCGTGCTGACGCTGGCCATCGTCATCGGGCTGTTCACGATGGCGCACTGGCGCTGGGGCGACCACAAGACGGTGCTGTCGCTGGCCAGCTGGGCGACGTTCGCGGCGCTGATCGTCGGCCGCCGCACGCGCGGCTGGCGCGGCCGCCAGGCCACGCGCTGGGTGTACGCCGGCGCGGTGCTGATGCTGCTGGCCTACGCGGGCTCGCGCTTCGTGTTCGAGGTCGTGCTGCAGCGCGCGCCGGTCTCGCTGGGCAACTGACATGGTCGGACGGCTCCTTGTCTGGCTGATCCTGGGCTTTCTCGCCTGGTGGATGCTGCGCCCGCGCAAGGCTGCGCCGCCGCCTGCCGCCGGGCGCACCCCCCCGGCCGCGGGCGCCGCGCCCGAGGCGATGGTCGACTGCGCGCACTGCGGCCTGCACTTCCCGGCGTCCGAGGCCGTGCGTGACGGCGCCCGGTCGTACTGCTGCAGCGCCCATCGCGACGCGGGGCCGAGCCGTGCGCAGTGATCGCGTCGTGAATCCGCGCGTGGCCGTCCATGTGGGGTAGCAAGGAACGCAAGGCCCGACGCGCGGCCAAGTCGCGCGAGGGCGCCGACGCCGGCCTGCAGGAGGAGTCGTGGTTCAACACGATGGACGGCTCGGGCGAGCCGTCCCTTCCGGCGCCGGGCGCGGGCGGCGCATGGAACACCCCGGTGCTGCGGCCGCTCGCGGGCCACGCGCTGCGACGCATCTTCGGCACCTACGTGGCGGCGCGCGCGGCGCTGGGCATCGCGCTGGTGCTGGCCAATGCGCTGATGGGCATGGCCACCGGCCGATTCGTCAGCGCGCCGCTGCTGCTGTGCGGCGCCTACGCCGTGCAGGCGCTGGTCTGGTGGCTCACCGACGAGTTCCGCATGTTCCGCGTGCTGCAGTCGGCGCGCTGGCAGTGGTGGATGACGATCGGCGTCGACCTGGTCATCTTCGGCGCCATCCACTGGATCGATCCGACGTCGCCGCTGAACTTCGTCGCGCTGCTGGTGCTGCCGGTGCTCATGGCCGGCATCCTGACGCCGCGCCTGCCCGCGCTGGCGACGGCCGCCGGCGTCGCGTTGATGCTGCTGGCGGCGGCGGGGCGCGTGTACGGCACGGTGCCGGACTCGCCGGCGCTGATGTCGCAGGCGGGCCTAAGCGGCATCGGCCTGTTCGTGGTGGCGCTGCTGGCGGGCGAGCTCTCGATGCGCCTCGCGCACGAGGAGCGCACCGCGCGCGACAGCCGCGAGCGCGCGCGCCAGCAGGCCCAGCTGAGCCGGCTGGTGATCGAGGACATGGCCGACGGCGTGCTGGTGATCGACCGCCAGCTGCGCGTGCGGGCCGCCAACCCGTCGGCGCGCCGGCTGCTGGTGGCGCAGGCCGCGCGCTGCCCGTCGCCGCCGTTCTCGCTGCGGCTGCATCCGGGCTGGCTGGTGCTGGCCGACGAGGTGGAGCAGGCGTTCGCGCGCGGCACCTGGCCGGCGGCGCCGTTCGACCTGAACATCCTGCTGGAGGACAGCACGCGCCGCGCGCTGCATATCCGCGCGCGCTTCACGCGCAGCCGCACCGACGGCAACGACACCACCCCCGCCGACGAGCCGCTGTGCGTGCTGTTCATCGAGGAGCTGCGCGCCGTGCAGGCGCGCCTGCGCCAGGAGCGGCTGGCGGCGATGGGCCGCATCTCCGCCGGCGTCGCCCACGAGATCCGCAACCCGCTGGCCGCCATCGCGCAGGCCAACGCGCTGCTGGAGGAGGACGAGCTGCGCCCCGACCAGCGCCGGCTGATCCGCATCATGACGGACAACATCGATCGGCTGCGCCGCATCGTCGACGACGTCATGGAGGCGGCGCCAGGTTCGCTCGCGCCGTCGCGCACGCTCGACGCGAGCGCCGAGATCGCCAGCATCTGCAGCGAATGGGCGCGCACCGTCGGCCTGGCGCTGGGCAGCGCGAGCCGGCTGCAGGTGCTGCTGCCGTCCACGCCGGTGGGCGTCGTGTTCGACCCCGACCACCTGCGCCGCGTGCTCGTCAACCTGCTGGACAACGCGATCCGCCACGCGAGCGCCGCGCCCGGCGGCGTGCGCGTGACGATGACCACCAGCGACGACGGCGCCTGGGCGTCGCTCGCGGTGGCCAGCGACGGCGAGCCGATCCCGCTGGACGTCGAGCCCTACCTGTTCGAGCCCTTCCATTCCACACGCAGCTGTGGGACAGGCCTCGGGTTGTACATTTGCCGGGAGCTGTGCGAACGCCACGGCGCCCGGATCGATTTCCGGCGCCACAACGAACGGCACCGCAACGTGTTCGAGGTGATGATGCCGCGGGAATCGCTGACATCGGCGGAAGGCCGACTGGTCCTATGACAAGCGCAGTGAATGCCGGCCACGCCGGCTCGTCGGGCGCGAGCGCCGTGCACGCGAGCAGCGTGCTGGTGGTCGACGACGAGCCGGACCTGCTGACGCTGTACGAACTGACGCTGCTGCGCGAGGGCCTGGAGGTCGAGACCGCGGCCACTGTCGCCCAGGCGCGCGAGATCCTGCAGACGCGCCTGTTCCGCGCTGTCATCAGCGACATGCGGCTGCCCGACGGCACCGGCCTGGACCTGCTGCAG
>DATCRO010000253.1:0-13421 GCA_036569025.1 Burkholderiaceae bacterium | reverse complement strand
GGGCAGGTCGCCGTCGCGCTCGCACTTGCCGATGCGGTCGCGCATCTCGTCGGCGGTCAGCGGCGGCCCGAACGCGCGCCGCCACAGGGCGCCGACGTCCTCGTGGACGGCCAGCGCCCCCAGTCCGATCGCGCCCATCAGGCTGGCCGCCAGCACGAAGGTCTTCACGTGCGAGCGGTCGCTGCCGCCGTCCCAGGTCGAGCGCGGCGGACGCAGCGACGCATCGCGGGCGGGCGGGGGCAGGTCGTTCGGTGCGGAGTCGAAGGTGGGTTCGGGCATCGGCGGGGCAGGCTCCAGGGGCGAACCGGCGCCTCGCGCCGCGCGCGATGCCTCGCTCCCTTGGCGTCGGATTATCGACGCGGCGGGCGCCGGCGCGGGCCCCGCGCACTCGGCGGTTGCCCGCGCGCCGCGTGACGGATTGCCCGCGCCGCGCGCTCAGGCCGCCAGCCGCTCCACGCACAGGTCGACCAGCGCGCGCAGCCGCCGCAGCCGGCGCAGGTCGCGATGGAAGCCGACCCACACGTCGCGGCCCGGCGGCGGGGCGTCCGTCCTGACCAGGCGCAGTCCCGCCATGCCGTCGCCGAGCGGCCGCGGCAGCACGGCCAGCCCGACGCCCTCGGCGCACATGCGAGCCTGCGCCTCGCGGCTGTTGCTGGTGAAGGCCACGTGCGCCTTGGGCAGCACCTGGCGCAGCCAGCGCGCGTCGGGGAAGTCTCGGTAGGCGGCGTCCAGCGTGATCAGCGCGCAGCCGGAGCCGTCCTTGGCCAGCGCACGCGCGCGGCCCTGGGCGGCGTACAGCCCGTAGGGGATGGTCATCAGGCGGCGCTGGATGACATCCGGCTCGGCGAAGGCCTGGATGCGGAACGCGAGGTCGGCCTCGCGACGCGCCAGGTTCAGCAGCCGCGCGTCGGTCACCAGCTCGATGGCCACGCGCGGGTTCGCCTTGATGAATTCGGCCAGGACCGGGGCCAGCATGTGCACGCCGAACCAGTCGGACGACGACACGCGCAGCTGGCCGTCGAGCTCCTCGCCCTGGCCCGCGAGCTCGCGCTCGAAGGCGAGCGCCTCCTCCTCCATCCGCTCGGCGTGCGCGAGCAGCGCCGCGCCCTCGTCGGTGAGCACGAAGCCCTCGCTGCCGCGCTGGAACAGCGCATGGCCCAGCGCATGCTCCAGTGCGCGCAGGCGCCGGCCCATCGTCGGCTGGCTCTGGCCCGTCAGGCGCGCCGCGCCGTTGAGCGAGCGCGCGCGGGCGATCGCGAGGAAGTGCCGGATGTCGCTCCATTCCATGGCGAGGTATTCAGAAGTGAATGGAAGTCGTGCAGGATCGTCAATTTACATGCAATCATGAATGGCGAACACTGGCGTCACCCCAACACAAGGAACCGCCATGACCGCCGACACCGCTTCGATGCGCGCCCTCGTCCTCGAGGCCGCCAACACGCCCTTCGTCTCGCGCCAGGTCGCGCGGCCCGTCGCCGGACCCGGCCAGGTGCTGGTGCAGGTGCATGCCAGCGGCGTCAACCCGCTGGACTCCAAGATCCGCGCCGGCGCTGCAGCGCATGCGAGGCATCCGCTGCCCGGCGTGCTGGGCATGGACCTGGCCGGCGTCGTGCGCGGCGTCGGCGCCGGCGTCGAGCGCTGGCGCGTCGGCGACGAGGTCTACGGCCTGACGGGCGGCGTCGCCGGCCTGCAGGGCTCGCTGGCCGAATACGTCGCCGTCGACGCCGACCTGCTGGCGCGCAAGCCCGCCAACCTGTCGATGCGCGAGGCCGCGGCGCTGCCATTGATCGCGATCACCGCGTGGGAAGGCCTCGTCGACCGCGCCGGCGTGCAGGCCGGCCAGAAGGTGCTGGTGCACGGCGGTGCCGGTGGCGTGGGCCACGCGGCGGTGCAGATCGCCAGGGCCTTGGGCGCGCAGGTGTTCGCCACCGCGTCGGCCGCCGACGCCGACATCGTGCGCCGCTTCGGCGCGACGCCGATCGACTACGTGGCGGCCACGGTCGACGACTACGTCGGCGAGCACACCGCCGGCCGGGGCTTCGACGTCGTGTTCGACACCGTCGGCGGTGCCGTGCTCGACGCCTCCTTCCGCGCGGCGCGCACGTACGGCGGCCACGTCGTCAGCGCGCTGGGCTGGGGCACGCACTCGCTCGCGCCGCTGTCGTTCCGCGCGGCCTCGTACTCGGGCGTGTTCACGCTGCTGCCGATGCTCACGGGCGAGCGCCGCGCGCACCATGGCGAGATACTGGAGGAGGTCGCCAAGCTGGTCGAGAGCGGCCGCCTCGTGCCGCGGATGGACGCGCGGCGCTACACGCTGGACACGGCGCTCGAGGCGCACGAGGAAGTGGCGGCCGGCCGCGCGCGCGGCAAGGTCGTCGTCGAGGTGCAGGGCTGATCAGGTCAGGCGGCCGCGCGCGCGAGACGCGCCCGCCCGCGCGCAGGCACCGGCTCGAGGTGGCCCAGCGCGACGAGGTACGCCGCGAACATGTCGGCCATCGCGTCGGAGTACGCGGCGATCTCGCGCGCGCTGCGCGGCGACCCCGAGAAGTCGTGCCCGACGGCGCTCAGCGTCGCCTTGATCAGCCGGCCCGCGCGGGCGCGCGTGGCCGGCTTCGCATCGGGCAGCGTCTCGCGCATGAACGCGTGCAGCAGGCCCTTGCTCGCGGCGTGCACCTCCTGCGCCTCGGGCGCGTCGCGGTACAGCGGCGCGGCGTCGGCGAGCGCGACGCGCATCGCGGCCTCGTCGCACTCGGACTTCACGAACGCATGCACCAGCCGGCGCAGGCGCTCGAGTGGCGGACGGCTGGTGTCGGCGAGCGTGGCACGCAGCAGGTCGGTCGTCTCGCGCCACTCGTCGCTCTGCAGCCGGAACAGGATGGCTGCCTTGTTGGGGAAGTACTGGTAGACCGAGCCGACGCTGACGCCGGCGCGTTCGGCCACGCGCGTGGTGGTGAAGCGCTGCGCGCCTTCCCGGGACAAAACCTGAATGGCCGCCTCCAGGATCGCCGCGACGAGGTCGGTGGAGCGCGCCTGCCGGGGCCTCTTGCGCGAGGACAGGCGCGAGGTGGTGCGGTCGGTCATGGGCGGCACTCGCAATGCGAATGGGAAACGCGAAGGATTGTTCATATTATGGCGACACCATTCCTCCACGAGAAACCCGACCCATGACCGACACGCTCACCACCGCTCCCGTCGCGCCGCTGCTGGCGCGCCTGTTCGCCGAGGCCGACGAGGCCGCGATCGGCCTGAACGCGATGGCCGCCGCGCTGCCGCCCGGCGAGCTCGCGCGGCTGATGCACAGCAGGACCGAGTACCTCGACTTCTACACGCGCCTGAAGGACCAGCCGCTGCCCGTCTCGCGCGCCACGGGCGCGCTGCTGTACATGCTGGCGCGCAGCACCGGCGCGCACGCGATCGTCGAATTCGGCACCTCGTTCGGCCTGTCGACGCTGCACCTGGCCGCCGCCCTGCGCGACAACGGCAGCGGCGGGCGCCTCATCACGTGCGAGTTCGAGCCGTCCAAGGTGGTCCGCGCGCGGGCGAACCTCGCCGCGGCCGGCCTGGACGACCTCGTCGAGATCCGCGAAGGGGATGCGCTGCAGACGCTGGCGCGCGACCTGCCCGGCGCCATCGACCTGGTGCTGCTCGATGGCGCCAAGGCGCTGTATCCCGAGATCCTCGCGCTGCTGGAGCCGCGCCTGCGGCCCGGGGCGCTGGTCGTCGCGGACAACGCCGATGACAGCCCCGAGTACCTGGCGCGCGTCCGGTCGGCGGACGGCGGGTACCTGTCGACGCCGTTCGGCGGGGATGTGGAGGTATCGATGCGGCTGGGGTGAGCCCGGTGCATCTGCTGCGCGTCGAGGCGCCGCCACGAGAGCGGTCCGGCATTGCCTCGATCGCGCCGCTCGGTCACCGCGAGCCGCAATGCCTTGCGCGACCGGGGCAATGCCGGGCCCTTCCCGGCAGGCCGGACACCTCCCGTGACGCCTCCGCCCCAGAACGGCGCACATCCGCCACCGCCCGCGTCTATCATCCCGGCATCTCCTGGCGCCCGGATCCGCGATGTCTTCACTTCCCCCGCAGCGAGGCGACGATCCGTCGCTCGTCGACGCGTCGCGTGCGCGCCTCGCGCAGCTGCGCGACGCCCTGGGCGTCGTCGGCCGCGGGCTGCCGATCAGCCTGGGCCTGCTGCTGCTCCTGAGCCTGATCGCGGCCATCGTCGCGTTCGTGTTCCTGCGCTCGGCGCCGCCCACCACGCTGGTGCTGACCAGCGGCCCCAAGGGCAGCTCGTTCGCGAATGTCGCCGAGCAGTACCGCAAGATCCTGGCGCGCGAGGGCGTGACGCTCAAGATCCTGACCTCGCAGGGTTCGCGCGACAACCTCGCGCGGCTGGAGGACGGCAAGCAGGACGTGGACGTCGGCTTCGTCGTCGGCGGCGAGACGACCGGCCACGACACCTCGCACCTGGTCTCGCTGGGCAGCCTGTCATACCAGCCGATGATGATCTTCTATCGCGGCAAGCCCAGGACGCTGATCTCCGATTTCAAGCAGCACCGGCTCGACATCGGCCTGGAAGGCAGCGGCGCGTCCGCGCTGGCGCAGACGCTGCTCGACGCCAACGGCATCAAGCCCGGCGACGGCACGCAGGTCGGCCACCGCCCGCCCGCCGACTCGATCCAGCTGCTCAAGGAGGGCAAGATCGACGCGCTGTTCGCCATGAGCGACTCCACGCCCACGGCGCTGATGCGCGAGCTGCTGCGCGACGAGGACGTGCACCTGTTCAACTTCGTGCAGGCCGAGGGCTACACCCACCGCATCACTTACCTGAACAAGCTGGTGCTGCCGCGCGGGGCGATCGACTTCGGCGAGGACATCCCGCCCGAGAGCGTGACGCTGATCGCGCCGACCGTCGAACTCATCGCGCGCGACGACCTGCACCCGGCGCTGTCGGACCTGCTGCTGACCGCCGCGCGCGAGGTGCACGGCCGCGCCGGCCTGTACAAGAAGGCGGGCGATTTCCCGTCCGCGATCGAACACGACTTCCCCATCAGCGGCGACGCCTCGCGCTTCTACGCCTCGGGCCGCAGCTTCCTGTACCGCTCGTTCCCGTTCTGGATCGCGAGCCTGATCGAGCGCGTGCTGGCGATCGTGGTGCCGATGACCATCATCCTGGTGCCGGGCTTCAAGATCGCGCCGGCCGTGTTCCGCTGGCGCGTCGTCTCGCGCATCTACCGCTGGTACGCGGTGCTGCAGCGCATCGAGCGCGACGCCGACGCCGGGCCGCTGGACGCCGAGCGCTGCGACGCGCTGCTCGCGCGGCTGGAGCACGTCGAGACGACGGTCACGCGCCTGGCCGTGCCGCCGGCATTCGGCGACCTGCTGTACGGCCTGCGCAGCCACATCGCGGTCGTGCGCGAGAGCCTGCGGGCGCGCCGCGCGGCGCTCTGAGCAGCCTCAGCGCGGGTGCCGCTCGCGCGCATAGTCGCCGGGCGTCATGCCCACCAGCTTGCGGAAGTCCGCGATGAAGTGGGCCTGGTCGAAGTAGCCGAGGTCCTGCGCCAGCGCGGCCCACGACACCGGCTGCCCGGCCTGCACGCGCGCCACGGCCTCGTGCATCCGGTAGCGCTTGATCACCCACTTCGGCCCGACGCCCACGAACTGGTTGAACAGACGCTGCAGCGCGCGCAGGCTCATGCCGAAGCGGCGCGCGAGCTCGTCGGCCGAGTGCAGCTCGATGTCGTCGGCGACGCTGTCGACGATGCGGCCCGCGAGCAGGGCGTCGTCCGTCGCCGGTGCGAGGCGCTCGCGCAGGAAGGCCGACGCGAGGGCCGCGGCGTCGCGGTCATCGTCGTGGCCCAGCACGCCGGCCAGCGCCGCGGCGTCGGCGCCGAAGATCGCCCGCGCGTCGATCGAGCCGTCGGCGATCGTCGAGACCGCGCGACCCAGCAGGGCACGGAACGCCCCGGGCCGGAACTTGACGCCGAAGGCCTGCGAGCGGCCCTCGAGCACGCGCGTCCAGCGTCCCGTGTGCACGCCCCAGGCCGCGATGCTGCCGGGCTCGATGACCAGGTGCACGTTCGGATGCGGCAACGTCTCCTGCACCTGCGGCGGCAGGCCGTCGAGGTTCCAGCGCACCGTCCAGAAATGCTCGATGCGGTCGGCCAGGTCGTCAGGCGCCTCGAAGCGGCCGTGCGCGAACTCGCCCAGCGCGAGGCGGTGCAGCACGCCGCGCGGCTCCCGGCCCAGCGGCCGTCGCGTTTTTCCAATCACCGTCATGGGCAGCGAGGTTCAATGCTTGCGAGGCCGGATGCCGGCCGCAACCCATGATGCCATCATGCGCCCCCTGCACCTGCTCATCGCCGCCATGCTCGCCGCCGCCTGCGCCGCGGCGACCGCCTTCGACAAGGATCACCCCATGACCTCGCATACCGCCACCGGCCCGTTCGACGTGAAGATCGCACCGCAGCCGCTCAGCGCCGTCGCCGACGGCAGCGGCCTGGCCCGCATGTCGCTCGACAAGCGCTTCCACGGCGCGCTGGAGGCCACCAGCACCGGCGAGATGCTGTCGTTCGGCAACCCGGGCGCCGGCTCGGCCGGCTACGTCGCGATGGAGTCGGTGCGCGGCTCGCTGGACGGCCGCGCCGGCTCGTTCGCGCTGCAGCACAGCTCGACGCTCGACCACGGCGTGCCGACGCAGTCGATCACCGTGGTGCCGGGCTCCGGCACCGATTCGCTGGCCGGACTCGCGGGCCGCATGGTCGTGGAGATCGCGCCGGGCGGGGCGCATTCGTACCGCTTCGACTACACGCTGCCCTGAAGCTCACGCGCGCACGGCCTCCCAGGCCAGGCCGAACTTGAGCAGGTACTTGCGCAGCCGGTCGGCATCGTTGACGACGCTGCGCTTCTCGCGCGAGCGGTCGAACAGGCGGCGGCCGGCGTCCGACAGCGTCGCCGACTCCCGGCACGTGCGGATCACCGCCTCGAGCTGCAGGCGGTCGAACAGGTCGATGTCGGCCAGCGTCGCGGCATCCAGCAGCGCAGCGAGGTCGACTGCCGCCGCATCCGCCGCCGGCTTGCGCTCCCACAGCCACTGCAGCCGCGCGATCTCCGCGTCCACCAGGGCGGTGGAGATGCGGCCGCCGTCGGCCAGGGTGGCCAGGCGCGTGACGCTGGCCGACAGGTCGCGGAAGTTGCCGCTCCAGGCCGCGCCGGGCGACTGCGCGAACTTCAGGTAGCGGCTCTTCGCCTCGACGTTGAAGCGCACCGCGTGGCCCGACTCGGCCACCGCGCGGGCGAGCAGCCAGTCGACGTTGGGCTCGAGGTCCTCGGGCCGCTGCGCCAGCCCGGGCAGCGCGTACGACCACAGGTTGATGCGCGCGAACAGGTCGTCGCGGAAGCGGCCGGCGGCCACGTCCCGGCGCAGGTCGCGGTTGGTGCCGACGATCAGCTGGAAGTCGCTGCCTGTCTCGCGATCGCTGCCCACCGGCAGGAAGCGCTTCTCCTCGATCGCCTTGAGCAGCATCGCCTGCTCGTCCAGGCCCAGCTCGCCGATCTCGTCCAGGAACAGCACGCCCTCGTGCGCGCTGCGCAGCAGACCGGCGCGATCGGTCACCGCGCCGGTGAATGCGCCCTTCTTGTGGCCGAACAGCGTGGAGGCCGCGCCGTCGCCGTGCAGCGTCGCGCAGTTGACCTCCACGAACTCGCCGGTGACCTGGTGGCGCGCCTTCTTGAGCTCGTACATGCGGCGCGCCAGGTGCGACTTGCCGGCGCCGGTGGGTCCGGTCAGCAGGATGGGCGCGCGCGAGCGCACGGCCACGCGCTCGATCTCCTCGATCATCGCGTTGAAGCGCGCGTTGCGCGTGGGGATGCCGCTCTTGAGGAACTCCAGCGCCTCGGCCTGCGCCTGGTCGAAGCGGCGCGCGAGCGCGTCGTAGCGCGACAGGTCCAGGTCGATCAGCGTGTAGCTGCCGGCATTGCCCTGGCGCTGCTTCTTCGGTGGCGCCGTCTGCAGCAGCAGGCCCGGGATGAAGCGCGACTCCACCATCAGGAACATGCAGATCTGCGCGACGTGGGTGCCGGTGGTGATGTGCGCCCAGTACTGCTCGTGCGCCGGGTCGAAGCGGTAGCCGCGCGCCCAGTCGTACAGGCCCGCGTACATCTCGCCGAAGTCCCATGGGTCGGCGACGTCGAGCGCGACGAGGTTGACGGCGGTCTCTGGCGAGACGGTGGCGATGTCGGCCTTGAGCTGGCGCGCCAGGCCGATGTGCGCCGACGCGTGCAGCAACTCGAGGCGGTCGATCACCGTGTCCTCGTGCTGCATCAGCGACAGGGTCGGCCGCCACTTCTCCCACCGGCCCGCGCCCTGGCCGGCATCGAGCTGCGTGCCGAGGAAGCCGATGACGACGGTGCGCTTGGTCATTGATGGATGGCTAGTTTGCTAGCTGCAATTCTAGTATCCACGCAAACCGCCTGGAGCGCACGTTTCACTCGGTCGGGTGCGTTCGTTCGAATGCTCAATCGAATCAACGAGTTGCGAAGGCCTGGCGCCGCGCCGGACGAGTTGGCATGGGCGTTGCAAGAAGGAGCGCACGACACGTTGAATGAACAAGCAAGGACAACGCTTCATGGTCAACACCCAACTCTTCCAGACGCTGCGCGGCGCCCTGCTGCCGGCGCCGACCGCGACGAACGCGTCGAAGGCCCCGGCCTATGCGTACACGCCGCGCCACCAGCTGGCGCAGCTGGCCGCCACCGGCTGCCTGGGCCACACGTTCCACGCCGACGCCGAGGCGCAGCTGGAGGCGGTGCTGGCGCTGGCCGCGCAGGTCGAACCCGGTTTCGTCGCGAAGACGGCCGTGCACGCACGCCAGGCCGGCCACATGAAGGACATGCCCGCGCTGCTGGCCGCGACGCTGGCCGTGCGCGACGTGGCGCTGCTGGCGCAGGTGTTCGGCCGCGTGGTCGACAACGGCAAGATGCTGCGCGACTTCGTGCAGATCCTGCGCAGCGGCGCGACGGGTCGCAAGTCGCTGGGCTCGCGCCCCAAGAAGCTGGTGCAGCAATGGCTGCTGAACGCGAGCGAAAGGCAGCTGCTGAATGCCTGCGTGGGCAACGCGCCGTCGCTGGCCGACGTGGTCAAGATGGTCCATCCGAAGCCGGATGAGGCCTGGCGCGCCGCCTGGTTCGCGTGGGTGATCGGCAAGGACGTGGAGCTGTCGGCGCTGCCGCCGCTCACCCAGGCCTTCGAACGCTTCAAGCGGGCGCGGGCCGAGGGCAAGGGCGGCGAGCTGCCGGACGTGCCGTTCCAGATGCTGACCGCGCTCGAGCTGTCGACGGGCCAATGGGCGCAGGTCGCGCGCAACGGCTCGTGGCAGATGGTGCGCCAGAACCTGAACACGTTCGCGCGGCACGGCGTGTTCCAGCGTCGCCGCATGGTGCAGCTGGTCGCGGCCAGGCTGCGCGACCCCGCGGCCATCGCCAAGGCGCGCGTGATGCCGTACCAGCTGCTGGCGGCGTTCAAGGCGACGGGCGAGGGCGTTCCGGCGGAGATCCGCGACGCGCTGCAGGATGCGATGGAGCTGGCGATCGCCAACGTGCCGTCGTTCGCGGGCCGCGTGGTGGTGTGTCCCGACGTGTCGGGCTCGATGAGCCAGGCCGTGACGGGCCACCGCGGTTCGGCGACGAGCAGCGTGCGCTGCATCGACGTGGCGGCGCTGGTGGCCGCTGCGGTGCTGCGCAAGAACCCGTCGGCGCGCGTGCTGCCGTTCGAGCAGGGCGTGGTGTCGCTGTCGTTGAACGGCCGCGACTCCGTGATGACCAACGCGCAGGCGCTGGCCAGCATCGGGGGCGGCGGCACGAACTGCAGTGCACCGCTGGCCTTGCTGAATCGCGAACGCGCGGAGGTGGACGTGGTGATCCTGGTCTCGGACAACGAGTCCTGGGTCGACGCGAACCGCCGCGGCGCGACGCAGACCCTGCGCGAGTGGGAGGCGCTGAAGCAGCGCAACCCCTCCGCGCGGCTCGTGTGCATCGACCTGCAGCCGGGCGCGACGACGCAGGCGGCCGAGCGGCACGACATCCTGAATGTCGGCGGCTTCTCGGATGCGGTGTTCGATCTCGTCGCGAGCTTCGCTCGCGGCCGGGCGGACGCCGATCACTGGGTCGGCGAGATCGACAAGATCCCGCTGGCCGCGCAGTAGAGGAAGGAACATCGTCGCGTGGCGAATGCCGGCGGGACTACATCGACAAGGATGTCCCGCCAACCGTTGGTCGCCACGCGGGGAGGCAGGCTTTTCGCGAATGCGGATGGGACTGCATCGTGGTACCGCGGGTTCGAATCCCGCTGACTCCCATCCACTCTTGTCGCGATCTTTTCGAGGTCACGCAACGAATGCAGGTGGAACTACACCCTGCAACGGTCGAGGTCGCCGGTTCGAGTCCGGCCGGTCCCAAATCGGCGGGACCGTAGCTCAGGGGATAGAGCGCGAAACGTTTCACCAACCCTGGTCGTTGCGCGACCTCTCTTTCGGGGAAGAATGAAGAACATGGAACAGAACTACGACATCGAAGACGTGCCCGGCGGCGTGCCGGTGAAGATGTGGACGCGCGGCGTCCCGGTCGAGGACGACGCGAAGAAGCAGCTCGCCAACGCGGCGCGCCTGCCCGTCGTGTTCAAGCACATCGCCGCGATGCCCGACGTGCACCTGGGCATCGGCGCGACCGTGGGCTCGGTGATCCCGACGCTCAAGGCGATCATCCCGGCCGCAGTGGGCGTGGACATCGGCTGCGGCATGATGGCCGCCAGGACCACGCTTCGCGCGCAGGACCTGCCGGACAACCTGGGCCCGCTGCGCTCGGCCATCGAGCGCGCGGTGCCGCACGGCCGCTCGGCCAAGGGATGGACGCGCGACGAAGGCGCGTGGGAGAACCCGCCCGAGACGGTCGACCAGGTCTGGGCGACGCTCGCGGGCGAGTTCGACGCGCTGTGCGAGCTGCACCCGCGCCTGAGGAACACGAACAACCGCAAGCACCTCGGTACGCTGGGTACGGGCAACCACTTCATCGAGGTCTGCCTGGACGAGGCGGGCTTCGTGTGGTTCATGCTGCACTCGGGTTCGCGCGGCGTCGGCAACGCGATCGGCACGCACTTCATCGAGCTGGCCAAGAAGGACGCGCTGCGCAACAACGCGAACCTGCCCGACCAGGACCTGGCGTACTTCGAGGAAGGCGCGCAGTACTTCGGGGACTACGTGCGCGGCGTGAGCTGGGCCCAGAAGTTCGCGGCCAGGAACCGCGAGGTGATGATGGCCAACCTGATCGCGGTCGTGCGCAAGGTCATTCCCAAGCCGTTCGAGTCGCACGTGGAAGCGGTGAACTGCCACCACAACTACGTGCAGCAGGAACGCCACTTCGGCGAGGACGTGTTCGTCACGCGCAAGGGCGCGGTGAGCGCGAGGAAGGGCCAGATGGGCATCATCCCGGGCAGCATGGGCGCGCGCAGCTACATCGTGCGCGGCCTCGGCAACCCGGAGAGCTTCGACAGCTGCAGCCATGGCGCGGGCCGCGTGATGAGCCGCACCAAGGCCAAGAAGCTGTTCACGGTGGACGACCAGATCAAGGCGACCGAAGGCGTCGAGTGCCGCAAGGACGCCGACGTGATCGACGAGATCCCGATGGCCTACAAGGACATCGACGCCGTGATGGCCGCCCAGCGCGACCTGGTGGAAATCGTCCACACGCTCAAGCAGGTGGTGTGCGTGAAGGGCTGAGGGCCGGTGGTCCTCGGCCGCCACGATGATTCGAACGGAGGGAGCTCCTGGTCGGCGAGACGGTGCGCTGCAAGAAGTACCTGTACGTGCTGCGCCCGCTGCTGGCCGCGCGCTGGATCCGCGCGGGCCGCGGGGTGCCGCCCATGGTCTTCGCGGACCTGGTGGCGGCGACGTCGCTCGATGCGGCGCTGGTCGCGGAGATCGACGCGCTGCCGGAGGTCAAGATGCGCGCTGGCGAATCGGCGCCAGCCCGCGCCGGGTCGGCATCCACGACTTCATCGAGGCCGAGCTGGCCGTGGCAGAGGCGCATGCCTTCGACCGGCAGCCCAAGGCGCCGACCGCGCCGCTCGACCAGTTCCTGCAAGACGCCGTGCGCCACTTCGACGCGCGGCCCTGACAACAAGAATGAGGGTCCCCATGATCGAGATCGATGGTTCCGTCGGCGAGGGCGGCGGCCAGATCCTGCGCACGTCGCTGGCGCTGTCCATGTGCACCGGCCAGCCGTTCACGCTCGCGCGCATCCGCGCGCGCCGCGCCAAGCCAGGCCTGATGCGCCAGCACCTGACCTGCGTCCAGGCCGCCGCGGCGGTCAGCGGCGCGACGGTGCAGGGCGCCGAGCTCGGCTCGGGCATGCTGGTGTTCGAGCCCGGCGCCGTGCGCGCCGGCGAGCACGCGTTCAGCGTCGGCACGGCCGGCAGCTGCACGCTGGTGCTGCAGACCGTCTGGCCCGCGCTGATGCTGGCCGACGCGCCGTCGCGCCTGAAGCTCGCCGGCGGCACCCACAACCCGATGGCGCCGCCGTTCCATTTCCTGCAGCGCTGCTACGCGCCGCTGCTGCGTCGGCTCGGGGCGGAGTCCGAACTGTCGCTGCGCCGGCACGGCTTCTACCCGGCCGGCGGCGGCGAGATCGACGTGACGGTGCATCCGGCCGCCGGCACGCTGCAGCCGTTCGACCTGCTCGAACGCGGCGAGGCCGTCGAGTCCTACGCGGAGTGCCTCGCGCCCGCGCTCCCGGGCGCGGTCGCGCGACGCGAGCTCGACGCGCTGGCGCGCGCGTTGAACTGGACGCCGGCGCAACTGCGCGTCCCCGTCGTGCGCCAGAACGAGGGCCCGGGCAACGCGCTGATGGCCACGCTCGCGCACGCGCACGTGTGCGAGCTGTTCACGCAGTTCGGCGAGAAGGGCGTCAGCTCGGAACAGGTGGCGCAGGCGCTCGCCAAGGAAGTGCGCGACTACCGCGGCTCGACCGCCGCGCTGGGCCCGCACCTGGCCGACCAGTGGGCGCTGCCGCTCGCGCTGGCCGTGTGCAGGCGCGGCACCGCGGCCGCGTACACGTGCACCGAGCTGACCGATCACGCGACGACCAACTTCCAGATGATCGAGCGCTTCCTGCCGGTGCGGTTCGAGACGGAGGCCGTCGACGGTGGCTGGCGTGTGTCGTTGAAGCTGCGCTGAGAGCGCGACGGACTGCTGAACGGCCGCGGTCTCAGGTCTTGAAATTTTCGGTGTCAGGTCTTACCGCCTGGCGAGGTGCCATTGTCGCGGACGGCGGCCATGTCGGCGTGCGCGGACGCGCGCTGGAGTCTCTGGAGACGCGACATGTTGGCTGCTCGCGCGGGCGGGTGCTCGCGGGCCTGGTGGACAGGCCAAAGC
>DATCRO010000252.1:0-4602 GCA_036569025.1 Burkholderiaceae bacterium | reverse complement strand
GCCGGCACCACCGGCAGGACCGCCGCGAGCGCGGCCAGCAACAGCGAGAGGATCGCGACCAGCTTCCAGACCAGGGCCACGGCCGGGAGGAAGATCAGCGGATCAGCAGCACGGGTGTCCGGCACGTCGCCAGTACCCGCGTGGCGACGGAGCCCAGCACCACGTTGCCGAGCGCGCCGTGCCCGTGCGATCCCATCACGACGAGGTCGTAGCCTTCGCTCGTCGCCTTGCGCGCGATCGCGTCCGCGCGGATGCCGATGACGTGCGCGAAGTCGACCTTCGCGCTGCAGGACACCAGGCGCTGGCGGATCGGCCGCAACACCTGCTCCGCATCGTCCTGGTAGTAGTTCGCGACCACCGCCGGCGAGACGAACGCCGCGGCTGCATGAGGAACGGGCAGGACGACGGTGAACACCGAGATCTCGTTGTCCGGGCGCAGCCAGCCGCTGCGCTCCAGGAAGTCGAGGGCGCGGCGGCTGTAGTCACTGCCGTCGACGGCGAGCAGCATCTTCATGGGTCATCTCCGATGTCGGGCGTCGCGGCCAGCGTAAGGCGCGGCCGCGGCGCGGCGCTTGCGCCAGCTCAAGCACCGATGCGGGCGCAGGCCGCGCAGCTTCAGGGGCGAGCGAGCAGCTTGCGCATGTCGCCCAGGAACGTCTCGAGCCGCACCGGTTTCGTCCAGTAGTCATCCGCCCCCGCGGCCCGCGCGGCGGCGACCTGGTCCGGCAGCGCGCTCGCCGACAGGGCGATGATCGGGACGCCCTTCGTCGAGGCTTGCGAACGCAGGCGTCGCAGCACCTCCAGCCCGCTCATGTCGGGCAGTTGCAGGTCCAGCAGGATGACGTCCGGCGACAGGCTGGCCGCCTCGGCCAGGGCCGCCGCGCCATCGTCGGCGATGACCACCTCCACGCCGGGCCAGCGCGCGAGCATCTGCTCGATCAGCATCGCGTTGACCCGGTTGTCCTCGACATAGAGCACCCGTCCACGGACGTCGTTGCCGTCCGCGTCGACGGGACGATCCTGCCCGTCGCCGGCCGCGGGCGGGCTGGCCGCGGCGGCCGGCAAGCTCACCCGGACGGTCGTCCCGCTGCCGCTCGCGCTCTGGACGTCCACGTCGCCGCCGAGCAGGCGCGCCAGCTGGCGCACCAGCACCAGGCCGATGCCCATGCCGGGCGTCGTCCCCCACTCCCGGCCAAGCCGGTTGAACGGCTGGAACAGCTGCGACAGCTGCGCCGGGGTCATGCCGAGGCCGTCGTCGCGCACCACGATGCGCACGCGCCCCGGCACCCGTTCGACGCCCAGGCGGACGCGGCCTCCACGCCGGTTGTACTTGATCGCGTTCGAGACGAGGTTCAGCACGATCTGCCGGACCCGCGAGGGGTCGCTGTGCATCAGGATGGCCTCGTCCGGCGGGTAGTCGGCCATGAGGCGGACGCCGCTGTCCTGGGCATGCGGCGCGCTCATGCGCAGGACGCCGTCGAGCAACGAGCGCAGCTCGAAGTCGCGCGGCTCGATGGCCACGCGGCCGGCCTCGATGCCCGCGAAGTCCAGCATTTCCTCGATGAGGATCCGCAGGTGGTCGCCGGCCTGGATCACCAGCTCGACCTGCTCGCGCTGGCGCATCGACAGCGGGTCCCGCGTGTCCGCCTTCAGCAGTTGCGAAAAGCCCAGCACGGCGTTCAGGGGCGTGCGCAGCTCGTGGCTCATGCGGGACAGGAACTCGGTCTTGGCCCGGCTCGCCGCCTCGGCCTGCAGGCGCGCGGTCTGCTCGCGTTCGGCGACGCGCACCTGGCTGACGTCGCGCACCATCACCGTCATCAGCATGCGCGCGCCCTCGCCTGATCGGGAGATCGATGCCTCGATGGGAAAGACCTCGCCGGACGCCCGCAGGCCGATCAGTTCGCGGGCGGAGCCCATGTGCCGGGAGGTGGCGCCTTCCATCGCATAGCGCTCGACGTGACGCCGGTGGGCCTCGCGCGCGGCGGGAGGGATGAAGCGATCCAGCGTTCCGCCGATCGCCTCGTCGGCGGGCACGCCGAACATCCGGACCGCGGCGGCATTGAACAGGACCACCCGCTGGCCGACATCGATCGCGATGATGGCGTCCAGCGCGGATTCGACGAGCCCCGACAACTGGAGATCCCGCTCGGACGCGATGCGCTCCGCGTCCGCACGGGCGGCCTCGCGATCGATCTTGTCGAGCGCGAACTCCACGTCCGACGCCATGCGCCGCGCAAGGTCGACCAGTTGCTCGTCGAAGGCGTCAGGCTCCGAGAAGTAGAGGTTCAGCACGCCAGCGCAGGCGCCGTTCCGGACGATGGGAAAGGCGCCCGAGGCCCGGACGCCCGCCGCGCGAGCGCGTTCCCGCCAGGGCGCCATCCGCGGATCGGACTCCACGTCGTTGCAGATGCACGGGACCTCGGTGAGAAAGGCCTCGCTCGACGGCCCGCGCAGCTCGCCATGGTCGGCGTCGATGCGAATGCACAGGCCCGCGGTGTAGCGACGCGCGCTGCCGCCCCACGCCACCGGGACCAGGCAATCGCCCTGCGGCAGGCCCACCCGGGCCATGTGCGCGCCGCCGGAGACGACCGCGATATCGCACGCGGCCTGGTACAGCGACGGCGCATCCCGCAGGCGCCCCATCGCGGCGTTCATGTCCGACAAGGCGCGGTAGAAGCGCGCCGAGCGCCGCAGCTTGGCATCGATCTCGTGCTCGCGCGACACGTCGAAGCCGACCAGTGCCACCGTGGCGGACGCGCCCGGTTCGTCGTCCTGGCGCGCGCGGTACCAACGCAGCCAGCGGCCCACCCCTTGGACACCGTCCCGCAACCGCACTTCGACCGGACCGGGCGGAACGTCGGCGGATATCCAGCGGGCGAATCCCTCGACGGCCGCCGGGTCGTCATCGGCCAGGCAGTCGCGCCAGGATCGCGAGGACGCGTCGTCGATCGGCCAGTGGCAGGCCGCGCGGAGCGCCCGGTTGGCGAGCAGTACGCCCCCGTCCGCGGCGATCACCGCCACCATGACGCCGGCGTCCGACAGGAGGCCGGCCCAGAGCGCGATCAGGCCCGGCGACGGCGGCGGCGCGCCGCGAATGAAATCCCGGCCCGGGTTCATCGAAGCCCGCGCACGTCGGCCGGGCGGGCGTGGCCAGGCATCACGGGCCCACCACGATCTCGTTGACGACCCGCGTCACCCCCGGAGCGGCCCAGGCGGCCGCGACGGCCGCCTCGCGTTCCGCCCACGTCCTCGTGCGACCGGCCAGCGCGACGCAGGAGCCGTCCACGTGCACGTCGATGCGCCTGGCCTCGCGGTCCGCCTGGCGCTCGAGCGCCCGCTGGATGCCGGCGCGGATGTCGGCCGCGCCGACTCGCGAGCGCACGCGGATTTCGTTGACCACGGACACGACGCCGAGCAGGTCCCAGACCGCCGTCTCCGCCGCCTTGCGCTGGTATGCCCAATCGACCTCGCCGACGAGCGTGACGTGCCCCTTCTCGACCTGCACCCTGACGGCGCCTTCCGGGACGCGCGAGCTCCACGCGAGCGCATGCTGGCACGCCTGCACGATGTCCGCGTCGGCCCGTTCGAAGCCCGCCCTGGGGGCGACGCTGATCGCCAGCGTCACGCCCTGCACGCCGCTGACCCGCAGGGCCGCGTGTTCGGCCGCCATCTTCTCGGCATGGCTGCCGAGCGTGCCGGTCAGCTCCACGACGGCATCATGGACGCTGACGCCCACGTGCGCCTCGTCCACGACGGGATCCCACGCCAGCTCTTCCTCGACATCGGCCTTGATCTGCACATCGCTCTTCATCGCTGTTCTCCTGGAATGGCCGCGCATCAAGGTTCGGCAAGACGCGCGCGGCTCCACGCGCCGACGTCCGGCGAATCGACGGGAATCCCTCATGCGGCGCACGCGCCGGGTCGAATCCGCGAAGGCCATTCTTCGCGTTGGCGCCGCGAGCGCCTTGCGCATGCGCAAGCCATTCGACCTCCGGGCCGTTCGATCGCCAGATTGAGCGCGCGCAAACGCCGGGGCCACGCACCTTCCTAGAGTGGTGGTCCGCAATCCATCCCTTCACTCCAGGAGATCCGCATGACTGCCCTGACCCGATTCGACGACATCGACAACTTCTTCCCCGAATTCTTCCGCCGCCTCGCGCGCCCGCTCGCGCTGGACGCGGGCCTGTCGGCCGACATGCGCCTGGACGTCAGCGAGAACGAGAAGGAATACCTGGTGAGCGCCGAGATCCCCGGCGCCCGCAAGGACGACATCCGCGTCCAGATCGATCGCAACACCGTCACGATCACGGCCGACGTGCGCAAGGACATCGAGGACAAGCACGCCAACGGCGGCCGCGCCCTGCTGCGCGAGACCTTCCGCGGCCACACCATGCGCTCGTTCACGCTGGGCCAGGAGGTCGACGACAAGGCCGCCGTCGCCAAGCTGGACGACGGCGTGCTGCGCCTGACCCTGCCGAAGCGGCCCGGCAGCACGGGCAAGCTGCTGACCATCCAGTAAGGCGGTCATTCGATCGACCTGGCGCCGCACCGGCGACGACCCGATGACGGGCGTCGCCGGAACGTCGCCGACAGCGTCAGCCC
>DATCRO010000251.1:0-2327 GCA_036569025.1 Burkholderiaceae bacterium | reverse complement strand
GGGCTGAGGTAGATCGTGGCGAAGCTGCCGTCGAGGAACGGGTCGGCAAGCGCCGGGTCGCCGCCCAGCAACGCCTGCGTCGTGTACTCGTGGCCCTTGGCCTGGAAGATCGTGTGCGTGTTGATGCGGCCGAACTGGCTGATCGCGCCGTCCACCGGGCAGATCAGGTCGGCGTTCGCGAGCGGCCGCGCGCCCGGCTTGAGCGCGCGCGTGAAGAACGCATTGAAGGTCTTGTAGGCCGCCGGGTCGGACTCCAGCGCCTCGTCCATGTCGACGTCGTAATCGCGGATGAAGTTGCGGATCAGGCGCGTGGTGATGCGCCCGCGCTCCTTGCCCGCGACCCAGCCCGCGAAGTTCGTGAGCAGGCGCTTGGGATAGACGTATTGAGGCAGGACGGCGAGACGGGACATGACCGGCAATTTTATCCGGCGGCCGTCGCGCCGCCGTCACGTGTCGGGCAACCGGCTCGCCCGCCCTGCCGGGCCGTCAGTTCAGCAGCGCATCGGCCGGCGTGTAGTCGTAGCCGAGCGCCTGCGCGACGGCCTCGAACGTGACCTTGCCGCTGGCCACGTTCAGGCCGGCCTTCAGGTGCGGATTCGCGCGCATCGCCGCCTGCCAGCCCTGGTCCGCCAGCGCCAGGCCCGGCCCGATCGTCGCGTTGTTGAGCGCGAAGGTGGACGTGCGCGCCACGGCGCCGGGCATGTTGGCCACGCAGTAGTGGACGACGCCGTCGACCACGTAGGTGGGCTCCGCGTGCGTGGTGGCGTGCGAGGTCTCGAAGCAGCCGCCCTGGTCGATCGCGACGTCGACGACGACCGCGCCCTTCTTCATGCGCGAGATCATGTCGCGCGTGACCAGCTTGGGCGCCGCGGCTCCGGGGATCAGCACGCCGCCGACGACCAGGTCGGCCGCCAGCACCGAGTCCTCGACCGACTGGGCGTTCGAGTACAGCGTCGTGATGCGGTTGCCGAAGACGAGGTCGAGCTGGCGCAGCCGGTCGACGTTCTTGTCCAGCACCGTCACGCGCGCGCCCGCGCCGACCGCGCACTGCAGCGCGTGCGTGCCCACGACACCCGCCCCCAGGATCACGGCATGCGCCGGCGCCACGCCGGGCACGCCGCCCAGCAGGACGCCCATGCCGCCCTTGCTCTTCTCGAGGTGCGCGGCGCCCGCCTGGATGGACATGCGCCCCGCGACCTCGCTCATCGGTGCGAGCAGCGGCAGGCCGCCGTTGGCCCCGGTGATGGTCTCGTAGGCGACGCAGATCGCGCCCGACTTGACCAGCGCGGCGGTCTGCTCCGGATCCGGCGCCAGGTGCAGGTAGGTGTAGAGCAGCTGGCCGGGACGCAGCATCGCGCACTCCTGCGGCTGGGGCTCCTTGACCTTGACGACCATGTCGGCCCTGGCGAACACCTCCTGCGCCGTGTCGACGATCGCCGCGCCCGCCGCGCGGTACTGCGCGTCGTCCAGGCCGATCGCCGCGCCGGCGCCCGCCTGCACCATCACCGCGTGGCCGTGGGCGACGTAGTCGCGCACGCTGGCGGGCGTCAGGCCGACGCGGTACTCGTGGTTCTTGATCTCCTTCGGAACGCCGATCTGCATGGTTGTCTCCAATGGGACGTTTTCGTGGTCGATCCAGCGTAGGCCGGCCGAGGGAAAGTGTGAAGATTCATCGAAATTGCAGCGATTACAGTAGCGTTACTTATGAACCTGCTCGACCCCGCCGCGCTCGAGTCGCTGGCCGCCCTGGCGGAGGCGGGCAGTTTCGAGCGCGCCGCGCAGCTGCTGTCGATCACGCAGTCGGCCGTCTCGCAGCGCCTGCGTGCGCTCGAGACGCAGGTCGGCCAGCTGCTGGTGGTGCGCTCGCGGCCGCTGCGCATGACCGAGCCCGGCAAGGTGCTGCTGCGCTATGCGCGCCAGCTGCAGGCGCTGCGCGCCGATGCCGCGCGCGAGCTCGGCGCCGCGCAGATGCGCGAGGAGCGCCTGCCCATCGCCATCAACGCGGACAGCCTGGCCACCTGGGTGCTGGGCGCGCTCGATGCGCTGGTGCACGCGGGCCAGCGCGAGGGCTACGGCCTGGAGCTGATCGTCGACGACCAGGACTTCACGCACGACCGCCTGCGCGAGGGCGAGGTGCTCGGCTGCGTGTCCACGGTCTCGATGGCGCTGCGCGGCTGCACCTGCCAGCCGCTCGGGCGCATGCGCTACATCGCCGTCGCAAGCCCAGGCTTCGTCGCCACCGCGATGCCCGAAGGCCTGACGCCGGCGAACTTCGCCAGGCTGCCGTTCATCGTCTTCAATCGCAAGGACGACATGCAGGCGCAATG